>NZ_JBALMU010000120.1:0-29393 GCF_036962285.1 Bacillus sp. JJ634 | reverse complement strand
TTTTTTAACCCATTTTCTGTACAAATTTTTATGAAAATTATTCAGAATATATTGCGTTCAGTGGAACAATTTCCGAGAGATATTGAGTTAGTTTTATATTATGGATCAAAAGATTATATCTTTTTTCTAGAAAATCAAACTGCCTTTCAATTAAAAAAAGAAATCTTGCTGGAAGGTTTATCTGACAGTAATCCTTATGAGAGGTTTTTGATTTACCGCTTAGCCTATTAATTGGTCATACTAAGCTTAAACGCAAAAAAAAGGAGAGTTACAATGAATAATTTATTGAGTCATTTGGCCCAAAAAGCACAAACGAAAATTAATCAGGCTGTTGAGTATGTAAAAGACAAAGTGACAACGATTATGGCAATGAATGTCGTAACTGTTCAGCAAATGGCGGATTATATTGCTAATCATGTTGAGACAGCACAAGAGACAAAGGAGTTATTAGGACTGAAGTTTTCGTTTTACCGCTTAGAAAAAGAGGGCGTTCACTATTATGTAGAAATGAAGGGCTCTCATATTTTACAATTGGATATACATATAGCAGGTAACTCTAGTGTCTCTTATCGATCTTATCGCGATTCTTCTATCCTACAGTCTCCATTGGAATTACCTGAAGCGTTTTATTTAAAACATCATATTCGTCATTTATTGAAACCTGAAAAGATTTAATGGCAATCTTTATTTGATTTAGCCAGAAGACCCTAATTGAACATGACATAATGAGGATTGGATGAATGTTTTTTGGTGAAAAAAACAATATAATGGGATGTAATATAGAACTCTATATTAGTGAATAATGCATATTAATTCCGAATCTACTGAAATGCAGTTAATAGAGCTTAGGAAAGAGTAGATTTAGCTTCAAGAGAACACCTGAAAATCATGTAGACACTCAGTTCGAAGAATTTACTTTTAAGGGGGCCTTTCTTATGGAAGCAAAATATTGCAAAGAATCACGAGTAATTAGAACAAGCCGGATCTTTCCGAATGATGTAAATAATCATAACACCTTGTTTGGCGGTCGAATGATGAGTGATATAGACCAAGTGGCCTCTATTTCTGCCGCGCGTCATAGCCGGACGGAATGTGTGACGGCCTCAACTGATTCTGTGGACTTCCTGCATCCTGTTCGACCGACCGATTCAGTGAGTTTTGAATCGTATGTTTCATGGACAGGCGTATCTTCGATGGAGATTTTTGTGAAAGTTATTGCGGAAGATTTAAAAAGCGGAGAGTGTAAAATAGCGGCAACAGCTCTATTAACATTCGTTGCCCTTGATAAGAATCAACGTCCTACGGCTGTTCCAAAAGTCATTCCCGAAACAGAGGAAGAAAAGAAATTACATGAAACAGGCGAAGAACGAGCAAAAATGCGACGTGAAAGAAAACAAAAAAGTAAAGAGTTAGCGGCATATTTAACAACAAAAACAATTATGTAGTTATTGAACATGATAATAGTAGAAATACAAAAAGCAGCGAGCGGTGATAGGAACTGTTCGCTGCTTTTTGTATTTAGCACTTAAGCAATGTTATAACTAATAGTATTATGCAAACAATAAAGTTATATTTGTTGTTGAATATATAAGTATATTGTTATATATTAATATTCGAATGGAAGGAGGAGGTGTTTGTATGCAAGAATTAACAGTTGAAATCGAAAAAGCTGCAACGATTTTAAAGCTATTAGGTGATAAAACAAGACTAGCCATGATGAAAATGTTAGAGACACATGATTATTGTGTTTGTGAATTTGTTGGAATTTTTAAAATGAGTCAGCCTGCTATTAGTCAACATGTTCGAAAGTTGAAAGATGCTGGATTGGTACAAGAAACAAGAAGAGGACAATGGATTATTTATTCATTAAATAAAGATAACGACTATTATCCTTTAGTTCACAGTTTGCTTCAACATCTTCCGAACCAAGATTTTAAACTACAAGAACTAGAAGAACAGGGATTACGCATCTCTTGTGACTAATGGAGGTTTGTACATTGATAACGGCAATATTAGCATCTGTCATTTTTTTAGTGACACTCATCTTCGTCATATGGCAGCCTAAAGGTTTGAATATCGGTTGGTCTGCTTGTGGTGGAGCGATCCTTGCCCTTTTAGTAGGGGTTGTCGGATTAAGTGATGTCATAGAAGTAATAAACATTACTTGGAATGCAACATTATCATTTGTTGCCATTATCCTTATTTCATTAATATTAGATGAGGTTGGATTATTTGAATGGGCAGCACTACATATGGCAAGAGCTGCAAAGGGTAATGGGATTAAAATGTTCGTCTATGTCAGTATATTAGGTGCGATTGTCGCGGCACTATTTGCTAATGATGGAGCGGCACTTATTTTGACACCAATCGTATTAGCGATGGTTCGTAATTTGAATTTCAAAGAAAAGATGATTTTTCCTTTTATTATGGCGAGCGGGTTTATTGCGGATACTACTTCACTGCCATTTGTGGTGAGTAACTTGGTTAACATTGTATCTGCCGATTTCTTTGATATTGGATTCGCAGAATATGCTTCAAGAATGATTATTCCGAATCTTTTTTCATTGATTGCGACTATCACAGTATTATTGATTTACTTTAGAAAAAGCATTCCACAAACGTACGATTTATCTAAATTAAAGAAACCAGTAGAAGCGATTAAGGACCAAAAAATGTTTCGTCTCTCATGGTATGTTCTTGGGATTTTACTGATTGGTTACTTTTCTAGCGAATTCATTAAAGTTCCTGTTTCCATTGTTGCAGGAATGATAGCGATTTTCTTTCTATTGATGGCAAGAAGAAGTAACGTTGTTAATACGAAAGCCGTTGTTAAAGGAGCACCATGGAGTGTCGTATTTTTCTCAATTGGAATGTACGTTGTGGTATATGGGTTAGGAAATGCGTGGCTAACTCATTCGTTAGCGAGTGTCATCCAAGCAACGGCTGAACAAGGTTTATTTGTTGCGACAATAGGAATGGGCTTTATTGCTGCTTTCTTGTCATCCTTGATGAATAATATGCCAACCGTAATGATTGATGCATTAGCTATTGCCGAAACCAATACTTCTGGCACGATTCGAGAAGCTCTTATTTATGCCAATGTCATTGGATCTGACTTAGGTCCGAAAATTACACCAATTGGCTCATTGGCAACTTTAGTGTGGCTCCATGTTTTATCTCAAAAAGGGGTTAAAATTTCATGGGGAACCTATTTCAAAACAGGTATTGTGTTAACAATCCCGATTCTATTTATTACATTACTAGGTCTATACGTATCATTATTAATGAACTAAAAGGAGAAATACGTCATGTCTAAAAAATCAATTTATTTCTTATGTACAGGAAATTCTTGCAGAAGCCAAATGGCAGAAGGATGGGCAAAAAAATATTTAGGGGAAGAGTGGGAAGTTCGCAGCGCAGGTATTGAGGCACATGGATTGAATCCAAATGCAGTAAAAGTAATGAATGAAGCGGGTATGGATATTTCCAATCAAACTTCTGACATTATTGATCCTGAAATTTTAAATAGTGCCGATTTAGTCGTTACATTATGCGGAGACGCAGCTGATAAATGTCCAATGACACCACCACATGTGAAACGTGAACACTGGGGATTTGATGATCCAGCAAAAGCGGAAGGAACAGACGGAGAAAAATGGGCGTTCTTCCAGCGTGTTCGTGATGAAATCGGTGATAGAATCAAACGTTTTAGTGAAACAGGAGAATAATACAATCAAATAACCAAGAGTTTATTCTCTTGGTTATTTCTTAAAGATAAAAATAAGCAAATGCTTATTTAATAATATATTGGAGGTTGTAGCATGAATAAAGTTGAGATTTTTGATCCTGCAATGTGTTGTTCCACTGGAGTATGCGGTCCTAGTGTGGATCCAGAGTTAACGAGAGTAGCATCTGCTGTTTATTCATTAGAGAAAAAAGGCTTTAATATTACACGATACCAATTAACAAATGACCCTGATAAATTTGCAAAAAACAAGGAAATACATCGTATTCTTATGGAAAAAGGTCCCGATGCCTTACCTGTTGTTTTAGTTAATGACCAAGTTGTCAAAGTAGGAAGTTACCCAGCCAATGAAGAATTTGCAGAATGGTTTGAAGTAAAAGCTGAAGAGTTAAATGAAAAACCAAAATCTGGACTTTCTATCAATTTAAATCAACTATAAATATTTGGAAAGAAGGAAGAGGCATGTATCCATCATTCAGTCCAAATCACGTTCAGACGCAATTTTTATTTTTAACAGGAAAAGGTGGCGTAGGAAAAACATCAACAGCCTGTGCAACAGCAGTCGCATTAGCCGATAGTGGAAAAAAAGTGCTGTTAATTAGTACAGATCCTGCCTCCAATCTACAAGATGTATTTGGCATCGAGTTAACTAGCACACCGAGAGCAGTTCCGACGGTTGCCAATTTATATGTGAGTAATATAGATCCTGAAGCATCAGCAAAAGCCTATCGGGAGAGTGTTATTGGTCCATATCGAGATATATTTCCAGAAGCAGTAGTCGCTACAATGGAAGAGCAATTGTCAGGTGCGTGTACAGTCGAGATTGCTGCATTTGATGAATTTACAGGTTTTCTTACAAATAGGGAAATCGGAAATCTTTACGACCATATTATCTTTGATACTGCCCCAACAGGGCATACATTACGACTTTTACAGCTTCCAACGGCTTGGAATGGATTTTTAGAGGAAAGTACGCATGGTGCATCATGTTTAGGTCCTTTATCTGGGTTAGTGGATAAAAAAGAGCTTTATTCAAGCGCGGTAGCTGCTCTTTCTGATTTAACTAAAACGACTTTAATACTCGTAACACGACCAGATGTTTCAGCCATTTTGGAAGCAGACCGTGCTTCAAAGGAGCTTAAAGAGATTGGAATCAAAAATCAAATGCTCATTATAAATGGTCTTCTTCAACATCACAATGAAGAGGATGAAGTATCATCGGCTTTTTATCATAGACAACGAGATGCATTAAAGCAAATACCTGAGACTCTAAAAGAGACGACCATGTACTCGTTACCGTATGTTTCTTATTCTTTAACAGGTGTGGAAAATCTCCGAAATCTGTTTAAACTATACGATGAAGTTCCAACAACTGATGTATACATGGAAAATCAATCAATGAATCTTCCAGGCTTAAAAGAGGTTGTTAATGATTTTTCAGGTAACCAAACAAAGTTAATTTTCACAATGGGAAAAGGTGGCGTAGGAAAAACAACCGTTGCATCTGCTATTGCAGTGGGTCTAGTTGAAAAAGGGCATCGTGTCCATTTAACAACAACGGATCCTGCTGCCCACCTAGACTATCAATTCCAAAGTAATCATCTAAATCAAAATTTAACCATTAGCAGCATTAATCCAAAGGTAGAAGTCGAAAAATATAAAGCTGAAGTCCTAGCCAAATCAAGTGAAAATTTAGATGAAGCTGGTCTCGCTTACTTAAAAGAGGATTTAGAATCACCATGTACAGAAGAAATTGCCGTTTTTCAGGCTTTTGCTGAAGTAGTGGCTAAATCTGAAAATGAAATTGTCGTCATTGATACAGCACCGACAGGACATACATTACTATTATTAGATGCATCCGAATCCTATAGTAAAGAAATTGAACGGTCAACAGGTAACGTACCAGAAAGTGCAAAAAAATTACTGCCTCAAATTCGAAATCCAAAAGAAACAGCAGTAGCTATTGTCACACTTGCGGAAGCAACACCTGTTTTAGAGGCATCTAGATTACAGGACGATCTAAGACGGGCTAGTATTAATCCGCAGTGGTGGGTCATTAACCAAAGTTTATCTGCCACTAATACGAACAATCCTATTTTAAAAGGTAAAGCGATGGCAGAAAAGGAATGGATTCAAGAAGTAAAGGATAATAAGGCAGAGAAGTGTGCAATTATTCCTTGGCTATATGAAGAAAAAGTTGGATATGACAAGCTAAAAGATTATATTAAGTAGGGAATAACAATTTGATAGTTCATTTAAGGAGGAGACATAAATGAAAATTACAGATGGAGCTAAACACTTGTTAGAAAATTTTTTAAATGAAAAGGGTGCAGAAGGAATTCGGCTAACTTCTGTTGCTGGCTGTTGCGGGCCGCAATTTGCGATTTCTTTAGATGCACCAATAGAAACAGATACAATTGAAATAATCAACGGAATTAAAGTAGCGTTCGATTCACAAATTGCAGGAACGGATGAATTAACATTAGATAAAGAAGAAAATGAAGAGGGTGCAGGATTAGTTTTATTAGGTGCTAGTAGCTGTTGTTAAAGGCAAGAAACAAAAAAGGAGTAGTTAGTTCACTTAGAGAGCTAAATACTCCTTTTTTATCGTTTAGAAAATTATAAAGTTCTTGAATTGTAGATAAGTATTTTAATTGACTTATTCCTTAGGCAGCATCTGTAAAATCCAAATCGCAAGTTGTAATGTCATAGCATCGTGTATGTTTTGTGGGTCGTATCCGGTTTTTTCTTTTACTTTTTTAATTCTATAGATAAGAGAATTACGGTGAATGTACATTTCCTTTGCGCATTCTCCTATATTTAGGTTGCAAGCAAAAAAATGTTCTAACGTATCAATTAGTTTGTCAGGTAAGTTGCCTAAAATTCTTTTAGAAAATTGCTGTTTAGCTCGTTCATCTAGTTGATCTAAAAGGGCTTTCGTTTCAATTTCGTTATAAGTAATAAAAGTTTGTTCGAGATTACCGAATTTTAAAGCACTTAAAGCTTCTTCAAAGGAGTGACGAATATGAGCTTGGACAAATACGGTAGAGCCTGTTCCCACCCGCAGTGATATACCTTTCGCCTTTAAGATGCTTATAACGTTTAGCATTTTTTGTTTTAACCGCTCCTCAGGTAGATGTGAGGTAAGAATAAATAACCGGTTTACATTTAAAAAACCAATGAGCGTTTGTTGTTTATTGAAAGAATCTCTAAATATTTGAAGCAGCTCATTCTTTTTTAAATGGTGGGATCCTAATTCTATTACACCTGCTTGATAGGGTGCTTCTAATGTTACTCCAATTAGATTTAGTCTTTGTCTAATCAATTCAGGTTGTGATGAATCTGTGAGCAAGTCTTCAAATACTAATTCAATTAATCGTTGTTTCCATTCAATCTGTTCGGTGAGGAAAGATTGTTGAATCATCATTTCGGTAATCATTTTGACTAACTCTCCAAACTCCATGATCTCTTCTGGGTTTCCGGTAATTCCGATGACACCGATAATGTCGTTTTGGAATTGAATAGGGAGATTAATGCCTGGAAGAGCTCCATCCCATTGCTGTGAATCATCTTTCGAAATAATGAGTGGTTTACCCGTTCGGAGGACTTCTTTAGCTCCAAAATGAGCTTGATTAATTCGCTTTACATTTCCAGAGGCAATAATGGTTCCTTGTTCATCCATTATATTGATATTTCTATTTAATCGTATCATTGTTTGAGCAACAATTTCTTTTGCTATTTCTTGTGTTAACATGTAGGTCATCCTTGTTTGTTTATAATTTTTGTTTATTATAGACAAAAAACTATGAAAAGTCATACTATTTTTTGTTTACGAGGTACGATGAATAAAATAATTATGAATATTATAATAATAGACAAGAGAGTTGTTATATAACAAAATGCTTATTCTTTATACAGTTTTATATAAGGTTCGTAAAATATTGTTTAATCTATTGAAGATTAAGAATTTAGTAAGGTGGTACATAATATGAAAATTGTTATTGCACCCGACTCATTCAAAGGGAGTTTGACGGCAGTAGAAGCCGCACAGGCAATTGAAAGAGGGGTAAAAAAGGTATCACAGAGCATAAAAACCATTTTAGTGCCTGTCGCTGATGGCGGAGAGGGGACGATGGATAGTTTAGTAGCTGCTACTAATGGGCGAATGGTTGAAGTGTCTGTGAAAGGACCTCTGCTTGATTCCGTTCAGGCAGCCTATGGAGTTCTAGGAGATGGACAAACATGTGTTATTGAAATGGCTAGTGCTTCCGGTTTATGTCTCATCGATTCTACTAGGCAGAATCCATTGTTGACTACAACATTTGGTACAGGACAATTAATCAAAAAAGCATTAGATGACGGTTGTCAAAAATTTATCTTAGCAATTGGTGGAAGCGCTACCAATGATGGCGGTATCGGCATGTTGCAAGCGTTAGGTATGCAGCTATTGGATTCGGATGGAAAAGCTATTGGCTATGGTGGAGGAGAGCTTTCGCGTATCGTTCAAATTGATGATCAAGATTTTGACTCTCGGATTGCTGATTGCGAATTTTTAATTGCATCAGATGTACAAAACCCATTGATTGGCAAGGATGGAGCCTCATATGTATTTGGGCCGCAAAAGGGGGCTACGCCTCAAATGGTAGAAATGCTAGACCAGAATTTATCACATTGGGCAGATTTAGTAGAAAAGAAAACAGGTATTCGTTTACATGACAAACCAGGTGCTGGTGCAGCCGGTGGCATTGGTGGAGCTTTCCAAGCTTTCTTTCCTTCTAAAACCAAAAGAGGAATCGATATCGTTATTGAATATACGGGGTTAGCCGACAAGTTAACGAATGCGGAATGTGCCTTTACAGGGGAAGGGCAAATAGATTTTCAAACAGCTTTTGGAAAAACTCCGATGGGTGTTGCAGAGGAAGCAAAGAAAAAGGGAATTCCTGTGTTTGTTCTTGCTGGTTCGATTGGTAAAGACATTGACGTATTATACGAACATGGTATTACGAGTGTTCATAGTATTGTAAATACTCCTATGACGTTGCAAGAAGCGATTATAGGAGGAGCAGTATTGCTGGAAGATACAGCAGAGCAAGTTATGCGTACATACTTAGCATCACTGAAGAAATAGGGGGGAAAGGTATGTTATTTGTTGTCTTAGTTATTGGTGTTTTATTAATTGTTGTGGCTACTACAAAATTTAAAGTGCATCCGTTTTTATCATTATTATTAGGTACATTATTTGTTGGGTTTGCTTCGGGTATGCCTCTTGCTAAAATCGTAGAAAATATAAATAGTGGTTTTGGTAGCTTAATGGGCGGTATCGGTCTTGTGATTGTATTTGGAACAATTATCGGGACCATCTTAGAAAAGGCTGGAGCGGCTCTGCGTATGGCTGAAGTCGTTTTACGTATTGTTGGACCGAAAAGACCGCAGCTTGCGATGAGTTTAATTGGTTATCTAGTTTCGATTCCTGTTTTTTGTGATTCTGGTTTTGTTATTTTGAACAGCTTGCGCAAAGCATTGGCTAAGCGGGCAAAAGTGGCCCTTGCTTCAATGTCTGTAGCGCTTGCAACAGGGTTATATGCAACACATACTCTTGTACCACCAACACCAGGTCCGATTGCAGCGGCTGGAAATATTGGTGCAGACGGTTTCTTAGGTACTATTATTTTAATTGGATTAATTACAGCCATTCCTGCAGTTGTTGTTGGGTATTTATGGGCAACAAAAGTAGCTAGTAAAATTGAAGTCGAAGACGATGGTGAGGAACTAGATTATGAGGAAATCGTTCGTTCGTTTGGAAAAATGCCCTCTACGTTTCAAGCATTTTTACCCATTGTGCTGCCAATTGTATTAATTGGAGCAGGATCTATTGTATCTGTTATCGGAATGGAAGGAAATACAGCAGCTTTTCTTAATTTTTTAGGCCAACCTGTTATTGCTTTACTTGCTGGTGTAGTTGCGGCACTTACATTATTGCCAAAGTATGATGAAGAAACATTAACAAATTGGATTGGTGAAGCGTTGTTGGACGCAGCTCCAATTCTACTGATTACAGGGGCTGGCGGTGCTTTTGGTACAGTTATTAAAAACACAGGAATTGCGGAAATGATTCAAGCGTGGAATATGGGAGATATGTTTAGCGGCGCTTTATTCTTACTTATTCCTTTCCTTATTGCGGCAGCTCTAAAAACAGCACAAGGTTCATCAACTGCAGCACTTGTCATTACTTCTTCACTTATTGCGCCAATGTTGCCGACGCTTGGAATTGAAGGGGCTGTACCTTTAGCATTAGTCGTTATGGCTGTTGGAGCAGGTGCGATGACGGTGAGTCATGTGAATGATAGCTTCTTCTGGGTGGTTACACAGTTTAGTGGAATGAAAGTGACTGATGCTTATAAAGCACAGACGATGGCTACATTAATGCAAGGTCTTGTGACAATTGTGGTGAGTATGATTTTGTGGGTGATCTTAGTTTAAGTGAATGATAGTAAAAGACAGAGAGTGTTAGTCGCTCTCTGTCTTTTTTTGTATGGTTTATAAGAGGGAATAATATGTACGTTTTTCTTCTTTGCAGTGATTGATATATTCCAACGGGTTTGGTAAAGCGAAGATACGTAATCAGTAAATGTAAGTGTTTAAACTTTTTGTTTCTCTAGACAGGCTCGCTTTCATATTGCATTTGTATACCAACAATGTAGATTGTATACTTATTTATACATTATCCACATAAATACAATTAAGATAAAAATTTATATAGGTGGGAGTGTTTGTGTTGAAAAAAGGGTTGTTAGGTACAATGATTGCTATTCTCGCAGTTATAGTCGTTTTTGTCATCTTGTTGATGAGTAGCTATAATGGCTTTGTCAATAAGGAGGAGGATGTGAATCAGTCCTATGCACAAATTGAAAATCAACTGCAGCGAAGACTTGATTTAATACCCAATCTTGTGAATACAGTAAAGGGATATGCTTCACATGAAAAAGAAGTGATTGCATCAGTCTCAGATGCACGGGCCGAATTGGCTGGGGCAAAAACTCCTGCAGAACAAGCAACAGCTAATGAACAATTATCAGGTACGTTAAGTCGCTTGCTCGTAGTTGTTGAGAACTATCCTAATTTAAAAGCCGATCAGCAGTTTACTCAATTAATGGATGAACTTGCAGGCACGGAAAATCGAATTGCCGTAGCTCGCAAAGATTACAATGAACAAGTTGCAGTCTATAACAAAAAGGTAAAAAGAATGCCAGGAGCAATTGTAGCAAGAATAGCTGGATTTGATGAAAAAGAATATTTTAAAGCGGACCCTAATGCAACTAAAGCTCCTAATGTTGACTTTGGAGGCAATGGTCAATGATCAGAAAGCGGGTTCCGCATTTTCTTTTGGTGTTACTCGCTTCTTTTGTTTTAGCAGGTCAAGTATTTGCAAAGGATACTGATATTCCAAATTTAGTTGGTGACATTTACGTACAAGATTTTGCTGATATTTTAACAGAAAATGAAGAAAATCAACTAAAAAGTATAGGGCGCAGTCTTGAAAATCAAACAACGGCACAAGTGTCTGTTCTTACTGTTGAAACAACTGAAGGCACACCGATTGCAGAATATGCGAATGAAGCTTTCAGGCAATATGGAATTGGTAGTGAAGTGGAAGACAATGGCGTTTTACTCGTTCTTGCTATAGATGATCACAAAGTTCAAATTGAAGTGGGATATGGGTTAGAAGGTCGACTTCCAGATGGAAAGATAGGAAGAATTTTGGACGAACATGCGATTCCCTATTTGAAAGATAATGAGCCAAACAAAGCTGTGATTGAAACGTATGAAGTGTTGGCACAAGAAGTGGCGACTGAATATGGCGTAGCAGGTGGTCAACAAACTACAGAGAAGCAAGCAACTGAAGAAGAAGGGATAGGAATACCCACGTGGTTAATCATTCTTCTTATTGTAGCTGCTGTGTTTATTGATTTTAAGTTTTTTGGAGGAACGCTTACTTCAGTTATCCTTTCCATTTTGTCCCGTGGAGGCGGCAGAGGTGGAGGGGACGGTGGTTCACGAGGCGGTGGCGGCGGTTCCTCTGGCGGCGGTGGAGCAGGTAGAGGATGGTAATGTCTATTTGTAAAGAAGCTACGAAAATCAAGAGTTTATTTCCGGAATATCCATTATTATAGGGAATATTCACACGAAGATTTCGTGATATCTCGACAAGAATAAGTTTTCGTGCGTTGTTTTTATTGTGATTGTCTATGTGGAAAAACGAGGCTACCTCAAGTTTTGGGCAGCCTCGTTTTTTTATTTCAAGTCTTCAATTGAATCAATATCCATATACTCAGGTACTACTAGTCCATTCTTCGTTCCCGTAAGATTTGGTCCGAGATCAATGAAATCATTTTTATAGGCATTATAATAATCAAGATGTGTACTTGGCAGCCATGCACCTACCATTGCATCAGCACTGCCATTGGCAACACCTGCAAACATTGGACCAACCTCAACTTGACTCAGCGTCACGTTGTAGCCGTGCTGCTCAAGAACTTTACTAATAACATTGGTACTAGCTATTTCAGTATCCCAGGCAACATACACAAGATTGATACTTTCACCATTTCCTGCTTGAGCCCCTTTTGTCCACTTAGCTGTTTTGTCCGGATTTGCTTGAATCCATTTTTCAGCAGCTTTAGCTGGATCCACTCCGTTAGCAATGTCAACCATTACATCTTCCATATCACTTGGTTTCCAGAAGAATTGATCAAGGATCGTATAAGCACCAGGAGCATCTTCTTCAAGTCCTTTTCGGACGATTGTATTAATATCTTCAGCTCCACCAAAGGTATTATTCGGGTCATCGAGATATTTTAAATCAAACGAAGAGAACATCCAGTGGGGTGACCATCCTGTTACAACAATTGGTTCTTTATTTTCATAGGCTTTCTTCAATTCAGCAACCATTGCTGCCGATGAACCTTCAACAAGTGTCCAATTAGTTAACTTGTAATCTTTTAAGGCATTATTAGCCAGCTTCATGAGTCCTGCCCCAGGTTCAATCCCGATAATTTCATAATCCGTTTGGGCTCCAATCCCAGTAGCATTCTCTTTTACTGTATTTTCTTTTGCAAACACTAAAACTAGTGCAGAAACTACTATAAGTGCAGCTGCAATTGAAAGGACAATTTTCCGGCTAATAAGATGCTCATACGCCGGCTTACGTATATTTTGCGTAATCCGGTCGAGGATGATTGCGATAATTACAATCGATAATCCAGCTTCAAAGCCTTGTCCCACGTTAATTTGACTGACAGCTCGGTAAACATCTGCTCCAAGTCCTGGTGCGCCAACTAATGAAGCTGTAACAACCATAGAAAGAGCAAGCATGATGCTTTGGTTTATCCCTGCCAAAATCGTTGGAGTGGCCAATGGCAATTGGACTTTGAATAATTTTTGGCTAGCCGTTGAACCGAATGCGTCTGACGCTTCAATGAGTTCTTTAGGCACTTCTTGAATTCCAAGATTCGTCATACGAATTGTTGGCGCAATCGCGAAAATAAACGAAGCAACAATCCCAGGCACGACACCAATTCCAAAAAATAAAATGGAAGGAATTAAATAAACAAATGCGGGCATTGTTTGCATAAAATCTAAAATGGGGGTAACGATTTTTTGTACGGTTTTGCTTTGAGCACACCAGATCCCAATTGGAATCCCGATTAGTATCGTAAAAAATCCGGATACTAAAACAATAGCAAGCGTTTGAATAGTTGATTCCCAATAACCAAGGTTATCAATCAATAGTAAACTAAGCAATGTAAAGATGCCTAATGGCCATCTGCTAGTATAGGTAACTAACAGGGCTAAAACAATGATTAGTAGAATGGGAGGTCCTACACTCAATACTTCAACAATAAAATTTAATAGCCCATCGATTACATTTGTAAAAAATGAAAATAATCCAGCAAATGCAACGGTAATCCAGTCAACGAAAGAATCTACCCAATTTCCTAATGGGATTTTTGACATATTCATTTAATCACTCACTCTCCAAATCGTTTAAAGAATCTTTATTCCCTGCTAAAGCACCAATTACGGCTCCGCGAATAACAATTCCTTTGATTCTATTCTCTTCATCTATAACCGATATTGGCAGATTTGAGGTTGCGATAGCATCCATAAGATCGACAAGCAGCGCATCCTCTGCGACAGTTGGGATATCGGTTGTCATCACTTCAGAAATCGATTGGTTTTGATCAATGGCCAGACGTGCTTGTTCAGCTGTCAGTACCCCTAATAGCTTTTGCTTACGATCCACCACAAATATACTGGAATATCCTTGTTTCCGCATAATTTCGAGCGCAACCCTCGGACCGCGGTCTGCACCGATTTTCTCTGGTCGTTTCATTACGTGTGATGCCGTTAATATTTTAGATAAATCGACATCTTCAACGAATTTCTCAACAAACTCGTTTGCGGGCTTCATCATAATTTGTTCCGGTGTTCCAAGTTGAATAATACTGCCATCCTTCATCAAAGCAATTCGATCACCGATGCGCAGTGCCTCATCTAAATCATGGGTGATGAAAATAATTGTTTTCTTGAAATTTTCCTGAATTTCTAGTAATTCATCTTGCATATCTTTACGAATCAGTGGATCAAGTGCACTAAACGCTTCGTCCATTAACAGGATATCCGTGTCGCTAGCAAGTGCACGGGCGAGTCCTACCCTTTGCTGCATACCACCGCTCAATTGGGA
The DNA here is from genome assembly GCF_036962285.1 of Bacillus sp. JJ634. Classification (NCBI taxonomy): domain Bacteria; kingdom Bacillati; phylum Bacillota; class Bacilli; order Caryophanales; family Bacillaceae; genus Bacillus; species Bacillus sp. JJ634. The sequence goes on along the minus strand of NZ_JBALMU010000120.1, from coordinate 14,904 downwards.
TGGAAATTGATTCTCATAACCTTTTAGTCCAACGACAGCTAATGCGCTCATTGCCTTTTCATGCCGTTCTTCAACAGAGGTCTTTTGGATTTCAAGCCCAAATTCGGTATTTTCTAAAATTGTTTTATGGGGAAAAAGAGCAAAGTTTTGAAACACCATGCTTATTTTCTTTTGTCTTACTTCCCTTAGGCGAGTGGGACTCATCTTTACAATATCTTCATTGTCAATCAAAATTTCACCAACCGTAGGGGCGATCAGTCTGTTAAACATCCGAATTAACGTTGATTTCCCACTCCCAGATAACCCCATAATTACGAAGATTTCTCCAGGGTAGATGTTGAAGTCCACTTTATTGACACCAACTGTCTGTCCTGTTTCTTTCAAAATTTCTTTCTTAGAACGACCTTGTTCTAAAAGCTCCAGTGCCGCTTTGGGAGACTTACCAAAAATTTTTGATACGTTTCTTACTTCTACAAATGGATTCATTTAAACACCTCGTTCTTAAATTTTCCTCTGAAAAACTGATATAGTAGAGCAAACGTTTTCAGGAATATAAGCTTCCTCAAAAATGATAAAGCGGATATTGTTCAATCATTCACTTACTTGCTCTTTAGGTTCTTATCCCACCTGCTTTAATTCTGAATGTCATAAAAAATTGGGAATTAAAAGTGAGATGTTTGCTTGTTTGACTTTGATTCTTTTATGAAGAGGATGTAGCCAAAAAGGGGAAAAACAACATCAAATATAGGGTTTTTTAAAGGGCTAAATCGTGTGTTTACTTTTTAACTATATCGTTTTCTAGTATTCATATCAAACGACGTACACGCAGAATGAATGAGATTTTAGTAGAGTTTTGACTATAACTATCGCTTTTTTAATCTGCTGGAAATGTTGATATAGCAGGGGTTTGACAGTTTTTTTAAGTTGGAATGATTGAGTAGAATTATCGTAGAGTAATTTTTGTTAAAATGAGTCTTTTATCCTATTGAAATTATTCGGGAAAATCAATTTAAAAAAGAGGGATGTAAAGAGAAATCACCGTGGTTGAATTCAAATTAGAAGATGAAAATTACTTGAATTAGAGCGTTAAATTTATCCTTCTCTGGATAGTCTATTAACAATCATTTATCAAAGGTAAGAGGTGCTTCTTTTGGAGGTAAAACTTCAACTTAGAGTATGGATGAAAGTGTCAGTAACTTTCCGTACTTTCCAATCATCCAATAACTGTATTTCAGATTTTCACAGTTTCGATTGTTATCTTTGTTTTTTTATACTATGATGATACGTAATATCATATACAGATTGTTCCAAAGGAGAAAGATTAGTGGATTATAGGGATTGGGTTATGCTACAAGTGTTAAATGAATATAAAAACATCACAAAAACGGCGGAGAAATTGTTTATTTCCCAGCCAGCTTTATCAAATCGTCTCAAACAAATAGAAAAAGAGTTTGGTACTAAGATCGTTGTTAGGGGAAGAAATGGGATTCAATTCACACCTGAAGGTGAATATTTGGCTAAAAATGCGGATAAAGTAATATCTTTGCATAAAAATATCAAAGAAACCATTATGAATATGAACCAAAATGTAACGGGTACTTTAAGAATAGCTAGCTCTAATGTTTTTACAAGATACAAACTGCCTGCTGTTCTGAAACGTTTTCAAGAAATATTTCCTAATATTGAATTTCAGATTACTACAGGATTGAGCAAGGATATCTTTCAATTAATTTATAATCATGAGGTACATATCGGCTTTGTCCGAGGGGATTATAATTGGAGTGATGAAAAGGATTTATTATTTCAAGAGACATTATGTGTAGCCTCCAAAGAAGCGTTTACACTTAAAGATCTACCAGTCCTGCCAAGAGTGGATTATACGACAGATATTCTTTTGAAAATCGCGATTGATAATTGGTGGAGAAATACATTTCATAAGCCGCCTTTAATAAAAATGGAAGTAGATCAAGTGGATATAGCGAAGGATATGGTGATAAGCGGGTTAGGCTATGCCGTGTTACCTTCCATGATTTTAAATGGAATAGATAATCTTCATAAGGCAAATATAACGGATGAGAATGGATTGCCTATTATAAGGGAAACATGGATGTATTATAGCGCGGAATCTTTAGAATTAAATACGGTTAAAGCATTTGTAGAATTTGTAAGAGAGTTTGATTTTGAAGAAAATAATGTCTAAAAAGCAGTATCGCGATATATCGTGATACTGCTTTTTGTGTAGAGCTAAAATGAATTTTTAAAAATAAAGAACGGTGCTTTTCTAAGTTTATCACTGGAGATATAAGGGATATTCAAATTATTTATATCTAGCGATTCATTTTATGTATTTTCCTTTTGATGAACTTACTCTTACAATCAATTCCATAGGTAAGCTTAATAAACTATATTTTTTAGTATTTTCTTAGTAGAAAAGGGTTCCGCTAAGAAGTGAAATATTGAAACGTGATGTAAATATGGTAGTACCAGAACTTATTTTTAGGGAGATGTCCTCATGTCAGCGAAATATTGTAAGGAATCAAGAGTAATTAGAACAAGTCGTATCTTTCCGAATGATGTAAATAATCACAACACGCTGTTTGGCGGTCGAATGATGAGTGATATAGATCAAGTGGCCTCTATTTCTGCCGCACGTCATAGCCGTAGGGAATGTGTCACGGCTTCAACAGATTCTGTCGACTTCTTGCATCCTGTTCGACCAACCGATTCAGTAAGCTTTGAGTCGTATGTATCATGGACGGGTGTATCTTCTATGGAAATTTTCGTGAAAGTTATTGCGGAAGATTTAAAAAGCGGGGAGTGTAAAATAGCGGCAACGGCCCTATTAACATTCGTTGCACTTGATAAGTTTCAACGTCCTACCGCTGTTCCGAAAGTAATTCCTGAAACAGAAGAAGAAAGGAAATTACATGAAACAGGCGAAGAACGCGCAAGAATGCGACGTGAAAGAAAGCAACAAAGTAAAGAATTAGCTGCTTATTTAACAACAAAAACAGTTATTGCCGTGTGTTAAATATTACGTTATAGGTATTAACATACATAACTGTGTCTAAGAGGTCGACTTCATGGTCGGCCTCTTTTTATTATGGATAAAGAATAACTAAAGTAACAAAATAAGAAAAACCCTTGATATTATAAGGGTTTTCTAAAAAATAGAGTAGAGGAGTTCGATTTCTTGATTTCTGCATGGAAAGAACTTTGACATTTTCACCTGTTAATATATTAGTTTTTCAAAGTCTAGTTTATAAACTTTTTTAGGACGGCCTCTAAGTTTTTCTTGCTTTCTGTATGAAATATGGGCAGCTCCTTTTTCCTCTAGCGTATTTAAAATTCGGTTGGCTTGACGTAACGTCAACCCTAAATGATAAGCTAAATCTTCTGCCGTCAGTTCATTTGTTTGTAATTTAGAAATTACAGCCATTATCTTTTGGATACGAAGGCTGGAAATACCTAACGTTTCACTTAGTTTTTCTAATTGAGGATCAACTGTATTGGTAAAGTGAAGACAAGTCTCTTCTCCTAGTGGGCCAATTACTTCTTCGTTGGCAGTAATGACATAAGAACATGGAAAGTTGTTTGATTTAGCTTGCTTGTTTGCCGTTTGAGCCGATGTTTTAGCCGCATAGAGTGTAGTTCCAATTCCCCATCCTATATGTACATGAAAGGGGAGCGTTTGATTCAGATACTGAAGGAGGGAACACTCGGTAAATTCATTCGTTAAATTCTTGAGCTCAGCATACGACGTAATCACTTCAAAATTTGCATGCTTCTTCTGAATAACAGATAATGGTTTCTCTTTTTCATTGAATTCCAAAAGTGCTTTATGAAGCAGGATTTGTTTAAAATCCAAATCAGATATGTTGTCCTGGTTTTCAATCGTAATGATCCCTATTGTCCATTGATTTTCTAATAAATTAGAAATTTGCAATTCATTAATGATTTGCTGGATTTGCTCTAAAATGGATGCCTTAGAAGGAAATATAAAAATGTTTGGAATGCCAGCTTGATTCAGAAGCTCTACAATATTGCTCACACGAGTAATTGATAAATCAATCTTTCCCTGTTGCCATAATGATAGATGCTGTTGGAATGTTTTTTCATAAATGGATTCCGAATATTCTATTTCATTTGAAAAGGGGAATTCGTCTTTCTTTAATACTTCTTTAAGCCCCATATAATTGTTCTCTTTAGAAATGGAATCAATATATACTCGAGAAAAATTTAAATGTTTATTGGCATTGCTGATAGCAAATAAGCGTTTATAAAAATCCCCTTCTGGAATATGTAGGTAGTACGTTGGGGTTTGAAAGACCGTACCTTCTTGCTGCCAAATTTTATAGCCTAACTCCCCACTAAAAAGAATGCCATCATAAAACAGGTGATGACTATTATAAAGCTCTTTAATCTCACTCAGTTGACGATAAGGGATAAAGCTTAATTCACATTGATCTTGGATAAGTGGTTCAATTTGTTTGATCTCCTCGATAGAATGAGGAGCAGTGATGACACCGATTTTAATCATAATATTTCGTCCTTCCCCGATCGTAAGGTTGCCATTTTATTATACTAACTATCACCGTATATTACCAATTGAATTCATCTTTAATATTCGTTTCTAATGATTTCCGGTCCGAATTTTCTTGCAATTTTAAAAAATAGTTGCTAAAATTCATTTTAAGAAATGTCCTAAATAAGTCTAAAAATAAAACTTCTGTTATAGATTATTGCTGCGAAAACAACAATGTCATAAACAAGGTCCAAATAAAAAGGCTCATTTAGTAGATATTTATAAATAAAGAATGAAAGGGGAACTTGTATGCAAGAAAACGTATACAACAATAAAACAAAAACGACTGTTTTAACGCTGCTTTTTTTAACATGGGTCGTTAATTATCTAGACAAAAACTCTATGAGCGTAGCAGTCATTACCATTTCCAAAGAATTCAGCCTAACTCCTACTCAAGGTGGGATGGTTATTAGTAGCTTCTTCCTTGCTTACGCAATTATGCAATTAATTGGTGGATGGCTGACTGATAAATACGGAGCGAAAAAAGTTATTCTTATTTCATTGTTTGTTTGGTCCGTCTTTACGATTTTTACTGGATTTGCTTGGTCATTTATTTCATTGATTATTATTCGCTTTTTATTTGGACTTGGAGAAGGAAGTTTTCCGTCGGCTAGTTCTGTAGCCTTGGCAGAAAATTTTCCTAAAGAACAGCGTGGGCGAGCAAAGGGATTGTTATCAGCCTCTACTCAAATTGGTTCAATCATCTCCGTCTTGCTAGCTGCTGTACTAATTGAAAGTTTAGGCTGGAATACGATGTTCTTCATTTTTGGGGCGCTCGGATTTGTTTTTCTTCTTTTACTTTGGAAGTACTTGCCGGAAAGAGCGCAGCAAAAGGGAACTACTCAAACACAAAAAGTGTCTTATAGAAATGTTCTGAAAAATCCAACAGCTTGGCTGCTGATGTTGATTTATTTTGGGATGAGCATGGTGAATTGGGGACTAAACTCATGGTTACCTTCTTATTGGGTAAACGTTCGTGGGCTCGAGTTAGTCAAAACAGGGTTTATTTCTATGTTTCCAGTAGCATGTTCTCTCCTCGGAATAATGCTTAGCTCATGGGCATTGGATAAACTGGCTGCAGGAAAAGAAAAGTTTATCATTATTACAGGTGCAGTTATTGGAATTATCGCACTGTACTTCACAATGAATGCATCAACAGTAACATCGGCGCTTACATTCCTTTGTTTTGCCTATTTTGGAGTAGGACTTCTTTCTGTTGTTCTTGCTATTCCGTTGAAATATTTCCCGCAAAATTCAATGGGTTCGACAGTTGGTATTATGTATTTTGGAGGGCAAATGGCCGGTACAATTGCACCAACTTTAATGGGATATACAATTACACTATTTAATGGGTCTTATAACGGGGCTTTCACATTATTAATAGGTTCCCTTTTCATCCCAATTATAGCGAGTTTTTTCTTGAAATTAAATTCAACGAAACAAGAAATAGGAAGTGAAGTAGCGTGAGTGACATTCAAAAAATTATAGAGCTTATTGAGCAAAAAAAAGATAAATGGGTCAGCGTTAGCAATCAAATTTGGGAATTTGCAGAAACGCGTTTTGAAGAGTTTCGTTCCGCTGAGCTCATCTGTCAAACCCTTGAATCGGAAGGGTTTTCGGTCGAAAAAGATATTGCAGGAATCCCTACCGCTTTTGTTGGCAGCTTTGGAACTGGGAATCCGGTTGTGGCCATTCTTGGTGAATATGATGCGCTTTCCGGGCTAAGCCAAAAAGGAGGTATTTCTGTTGCAGAGCCAGTTGAATTAGGTGGGAACGGACATGGCTGTGGTCATAATCTGTTAGGCACAGGTTCGCTTGCTGCTGCGGTCGCTCTTAAAGATATGATGGAGCAGGAAGGACTGCAAGGAACAATCAAGTATTATGGTTGCCCAGCAGAAGAAGGCGGTTCAGGTAAAGCGTATATGGCACGAGCCGGTTGTTTTAATGAGGTTGACTTTGCTTTATGCTGGCATCCGTGGACAACAAATACAATCTTGCCAGGGAATTCACTAGCTAACTACCAAGTTTATTACAAATTTAAAGGGAAAAGTGCACATGCAGCTGTTCAACCACATTTGGGCAGAAGTGCGCTTGATGCTGTGGAGCTAATGAACGTGGGCGTCAACTACTTGCGTGAACATATCATTTCCGAAGCAAGAGTTCATTACGCCATTACGAACACAGGAGGGTTTTCGCCAAATGTCGTTCAAGCAGAAGCGGAAGTGCTTTATTTAATTCGTGCTCCTAAAACGCCTGAAGTTCAGGGAATTTATGAAAGAATTTGCGATATCGCAAGAGGGGCCGCACTTATGACAGGTACGGAAGTTGAAATTGTTTTTGATAAAGCTTGTTCTAATTTGGTTCCTAATGTAACGCTGAATGCTACAATGGCTGAAGTGTTTAGTGAGATTGGTACTCCGACTTATAATGAAGAAGAAATCCATTTTGCAGAACAGTTGCATGCCACATTAGCTGTAGAAGATAAGGTTAATGAAATTAACAAATTACCGAAAGCAGTAGTGAGCAATCTAAAGGACAAAGCAATTTGCGATATTATTTATCCGTACGCTGATGATATAGCTGATGCACCCCTCGGAGGCTCGACAGATGTTGGGGATGTCAGTTGGATCGTACCGACTGCTCAGGTAGGTACTGCATGCTGGGTATTGGGGACACCTGCACACACCTGGCAAGTTGTGACCATCGGTTCTACATCTATTGGTCATAAAGGAATGCTTCAAGCAGGAAAAGTTTTAGCGGGGACCGCATTAGAAGTAATAAAAAATCCAAAACTATTAGAAAAAGCTAAACAGGAACTAAAGGAACGATTAAACGGTGAGGTTTATAAATGTCCAATTCCTGAAGAAGTTATGCCCGCGGGTAAAAGAAAATGATGATTGTTTTTTCAATTTGAAATAGGTACAATGTACATCTATTAGTTGATTTAATTGAATAATAGACATGAAAAATGATTCAATTACAGACTAGCAGATGGAATTAGCAGCGAAGTTCAGAGCTAATTTTGGAGATAGTCTATAAGAATACTCTTTGCATGCAAGCCCTTTTCTTAGGAAAAGGGTGTTTTTATAATCTATTTCCTAAAAGTTTCAATTTAGCATGACCTTTAATAAATGATATGATAGGAGGAAATGGAGAATAAAGAGGTAGCTTCCTTACTTTAGTGAATTTTTCTTTGAAAGTAGGTGTGAAAGGATCTGTTATGAGTAAAATTCATCATTCTATTAGAAGTATAATAGATAGTAATATTCCTTTTATGATTGGAAGATTTAAACGGAATTCCCCCATTGATATCTACCTTAAATATTATGGACTAGAAATTGGTGCCATTGATTATAGATATGGTTTTGTGAATTGTTGTGAAGAGAGAATCTTTATTCAATCATTTAAACCTACAAACCCTCGTGCGATTGTTCTAGTTCTTCATGGTTATTTGGATCATACAGGTTCGATGAGTAATTTAATTAATTTTTTAGTGAAAAATAATTACCATGTGATTAGTTATGATTTGCAAGGACACGGGCTATCTAGTGGAAAGAGGGCATTTATTGAAAGTTTTGATCAGTATGCGGATGTCTTTATGGAAGTCTGTGAAACTTACATCAAACCATATACTACACTTCCAAAGTACTTAATTGCTCATAGTACAGGTGCAGCAATTTCAGTTGAATATTTGCGGCGATCTTCTTCAATTTTTCATCATGTTATTTTGTTAGCTCCACTTATTCGTTCCTATGCATGGAATCTATCAAAAATTGGTTTAAATATTATGTCCCCATTTGTTAAGGAATTACAAAGAGTATTTAAAGTAAACTCATCCAATTCAGAATATTTAAGGTTTGTTAAAAGTGATCCATTACAGCATAATAAAATTTCAATAAAATGGATAAAGGCCTTGTCTGCATGGAATGAAAAAATAATAAATTATCCAAAATTAGAAGACAGTCTTTTGGTCATTCAAGGTAATCGAGATAAAACGGTAGATTGGAAATATAATCTTAATTTTATAAGACATAAGTTCCCGAAAAGCCAAATTCGTATCATTAAACATGGTAATCATCAATTAATAAATGAAAACACTAGGTTAGTGGTTAGTGTGTTGGACTGCATTTCAGAACAATTTCAACAGATAGATCCTGTCCAGTCTTAGGACTGAGCTATTGTGTTGATATACTGTTTTAGGAAGTATTGTTCTTGCAATCTTGTGTAAAAAACCTCGATAATTTTTAGAAATTATCGAGGTTTTGATTATGCCTATTATTTTTTTGTAGCAAACTGAATGTCGTGTAACGCTTGTTGTAAATCTGATTTTGTTTTGAGTGTATTGTCAATTTCAATCCCCAGTTCAATCATGGTGTCAGCAATTTCTGGGCTGATTCCTGTTAAGATAGTAGAGCATCCTAATAATTTAATACCTTTGACAATTTTAAATAAATGGTTAACAACGGCTGTATCCACAAATGGAACACCTGAGATATCAATAATTAATTGTTCCGCTTTTAGCTCTTTTACACGAACGAGTGTTTTTTCACGGATTTTTCGTGCTCGGAATGTGTCTACATTCCCAACAATTGGGAGTATACATACTTTATCAGCAATTGGAATAATTGGAACTGATAATTCATCAACTGTTTCACGATGACTTTTTAATAATTCTTCTTTATAGCTGACGAAGTATGCTGTATAAGAATCGATATATAAATCAATAATATCGTTTACACGACGCTCTAAAGCAAAGAATTGGTCCATATCAAGCGTTTTTTCAGATTCATTATAAAAAGCTCGGATAGAGTTCCAGATGATGCCGCGAGATGATTGGAAAAGCTCCCAAGCTAAGTGCATTGGAAATTCAGTTTTAGCACTGCGGACGCCTCTTTCTTTAGCAACATCCATAATTTGTTCTGTTTTTAATTCACTAATATTTTGGGCAACAAGCAGCATAATTGGATTACCGAATTTTTTGTAACTCTCCGCCTCTCCATTTTCATTTAAAAGAGATATTAAATAGCTTTTAGTTGCTTGTAGGTATTGCATCCATTCACTTGTGTAAAAATGGATATTGTTACTTAGAAATTCTGCTAAACTATGTTTCGTGTCAATGGTTTGTACCATAGAATCTCCCCCTGTAAATGGAACTGAATGTTTAAGTGTTTTTTTGAATGATAGAAAGAAAGTGGTTCCTTGTCCTTCCTCGCTTGTTACCCGTATTTTGGCATGATTATTTTGAATCGCATTAAAAACTTGTGCAAGCCCCATTCCTTTTCCATCTTGTTTCATCGTAAAGAACGGAGTACCGAGTAAACGCAATTTATCTTTTGGAATACCAACACCAGAATCTGAGATGCTAAGATGAATATTTTCATAGTCCTCAGTTTGTTCAATAACAAGCGTTCCGCCTTTAGGCATCGCTTCAATCGCATTTTTAATTAAATTGAACAAAGCTTTTTTGAGTTGATCCTTTTGGCCAATAATTCTGACATTTTCATTATCAAATTGTTTAATGACATGGATTGAATATAGCTGGTTTTGAAATAAAAGCAAAATGGATTCTATTTCAGTGCAGATATTAAAATCTATTAATTCCTCTTGCGTAAATTCAGGCTTAGAGACGCTCATTAAATCATTTAAAATATGAATCGCTCGTTCTAACTCACTTAAAGCAATTTGCGAATATTCACTCTGATCAGTTTGACTAATTAATTGAAGAAATCCTTTTACGGCTGTTAAAGGATTGCGAACTTCATGGGCAATTCCTGCTGCCATTTCTCCAATTGACGATAATAAATGATTATTCAAATTTGTATGGTCATGATGATGCTGCAGGTAATGAAGGTTAAATATGTAAAGATAAATATTCTGTCCCTTTTGATCTTCCGGCGTTTTATGGAATAAAAAAAAGTAAGGCTGGGAATCGATTGTTGCCATAAATTCATTATGTTTACCCATGAAACATTCATGAAGCTTTGCTTTCACTTCTTTGTTTTTAATTTGATGAAACAAATAGTTTGTGTCACTTTCATCTGATAATAACAGCCTTTTTGCTTCATCATTAACACTTTGAATTGTACCATCAGGGTGAAGTTCAATTAGACCATATGAAATTTCATGAGCGGCGAGTGATGTGGTCAAAGTATCTAACCGTCCTTTCATTTAGCCATTTTACGGCCCTAACTTTCGTACCTATATTGACCGTGCTAGTAATATCAAATTCATCCATTAAGCGTTTCACTCCTGATAAACCTAAGCCTAATCCTTTTTTGGAAGGAACTACATTATTTAAAGCATCATCAATATTCGCTATTCCGGGACCTCGATCAATAGCAATAATTTCAATTTCATAAGGAGGCATCGGATTAATAAAGATTTCTCCTTTATCAGCATAAAAAACAATATTGCGAGCTAATTCCATAATAGATACAACTAATTTGGTTTGATCGCTTTTATTTAGTCCGCAATTCTCTGCAACTTTTTTCCCGATTGTACTAGCCATGTACACATCATCTTCTCGATCAATAATGATTTTATACAAACCTCTATCAAATCCTTTTCTGTAATAAAAACAGGTAGATTTATTTTAACAACATTTTAGCATATTTAGATAAGTCTTGGATAATGCTTTCGATAATACTGTGAAAAATTATGTACATCCTACACAAATAATTGGTAAATAATGAAAAAGTGTATCTGTTTATTGGCGTTTTAAAAAGTCCTATGGAAAAAATGGTTTCATGATACAATTATTAGGATGGTACATACAAATATTTTGATACAAGGGAGAGTTAGTAGTGAATTTATTATTTCCGTTGCTAGCTTTGCTTGGCGGAGCAGCTGTAGCAATTCAGAGTCAGATTAACGGAGGCTTAGGGAAAAAAGTAGGTGTGTTAGAAGCTTCATTAATCTCTTTTGGAGTGGGAACAATTGCTTTATTATTTATTGTTTTATTCTGGGGGAAGGGAAATCTATTGTCTGTTACAGATGTTCCAAAGTGGCAATTGATTGGCGGCTTACTTGGGGCATTTTTTGTTATTGTAACCGTTTTAGTTGTCCCGAAAATAGGTGTGGCTCCTGCTCTTATTGGAATTGTTGCCGGACAAATCATTATTGGAGCAATTGTCGATCATTTTGGTCTATTTGGCGGGCAGCGTATCCCAATTAATATACAAAAAGTGGCTGCGATTGCTTTGTTGTTTGCTTCATTATACTTGTTTAATCATAAGTAGGTGTGCTCTAGATAGGCCCCTCTTTTGAATTCTTTTGAAGTTGGCATAATTCTTGCATATATAATCAATGACACAAAAGCTGAATATATATCGGTAAGTAGTGTTGTTAAATGAAGAAAGAATGGTTGCTAGGTGTGATTTGAAAGAATGAAAAAGAGGGAGGAGAAACACATGAGAGAAGTAGTTATTGTTGGGGCTGCAAGAACACCGATTGGTACGTTTGGAGGTAGTCTAGCCGGAGTATCAGCAGTCGAACTAGGCGTTGTGGCTGCGAAGGAAGCTATTAAACGTGCGAATATACAAGCTGATATGATTGATGAAGTCTTGATAGGTAATATTTTATCAGCTGGTTTAGGACAAAATGTAGCACGTCAGGTGGCGATTCATACTGGAATTCCGGAAACGACTCCTGCTTTAACTGTTAACAAACTATGCGGTTCAGGCCTTCGAACCGTGATTATGGGAGCGCAGTTTATTTCACTCGGTGATGCAGATGTGATTCTTGCGGGGGGAATTGAGAGCATGAGCAATGCCCCGTATATTCTTCCTAATTATCGCTGGGGCCAGAGAGCAGGACATGCAGAAGCGGTTGATTCTATGATTTACGATGGCTTAACAGACGTTTTTAATCAATATCATATGGGGATAACAGCCGAGAATATTGCTGAAAAGTGGGAAATTAGCCGTGAAAGACAGGATGAATTTGCTTTACTTAGTCAACAAAAAGCGGAAAAGGCCCAGCTTGCTGGCCGATTTGATGCTGAAATTGCTGCTGTTGAAATCAAAAAGAAAGGCAAAACGATTGTGGTTAACCAAGATGAATATCCACGACATGGTTTGATAATAGAACAGCTTGCTAAATTGCGCCCAGCTTTTAAAGAAAATGGAACTGTTACAGCAGGGAATGCATCTGGTATTAATGATGGCGGGGCGATGCTTGTGCTGATGGCAAAAGAAAAAGCAGAGCAGTTAGGGCTTAATATTTTGGCAACCATTACATCTTATGCGAATGCGGCTCTTGATCCGGCTATTATGGGGTATGCACCAGTACCGGCAGTGAAAAAAGCATTAACAAAAGCAGGATTAACAGTGAACGATATTGATGTAGTTGAATTGAATGAAGCATTTGCTGCCCAATCGCTTGCTGTACTTCAAGACCTGGAGTTGGATCAACGTAAAGTGAATGTTAATGGTGGGGCTATTGCTTTAGGTCATCCAATTGGTGCATCTGGAGCCCGAATTTTAGTTACATTGCTGTATGAAATGAAGCGCAGTCAAGCGAAAAGAGGGCTTGCATCTTTATGTATTGGCGGCGGGCAAGGATCAGCTCTAGTGATAGAACGACATTAATTGTCTAATATGGTCAAATTTTCTTATTACATGTTATAATTTGTAAGGTGACATGGGGTAAGGAGAGTGAAGATGACCATTAGTAAAAATCAGAAAGTTTCGTTAATTGCGTGGGAAGATATTTTAGAGTACGCTTACGACGGTTTCGTTATGGTTGATTCAGAGGGATATATTCAAATACTAACTCAAGCGTATGCTGATTTTCTTGGTGTCAATCGGGAAAACGCAGTAGGAAAGCATGTAACAGAAGTTATTGAAAATACTCGAATGCATGTAGTAGCTAAAACAGGAAAGCAAGAGAGAGCGGCATTACAAAGAATTAAAGAAAATTATATTATTGCAACTAGATTACCAATATTGAAGAAAGGAAAAAGTGTAGGGGCTGTCGGGAAAATTTTATTTAAAAATGTAGGAGAATTCACAGCTTTGTCCAAACGAATCCAATCTCTTGAAAAGGAACTGAAAAAGTATAAAGGAGCGTTTCATGAAGGCAATACAGCTTCTTATACATTTGAGGGGTTGATTGGTGAAAGCGAGGTGTTTTTGGAAGTAAAACATCAGGCGAAACGAGTAGCAAAAAGTGATTCAAATGTATTGCTCCTAGGGGAAAGTGGTACAGGAAAGGAGCTGTTTGCCCACTCTATTCATAATGAAAGCCTGCGTTCTATGGGGGTTTTTGTCAAAGTGAATTGTGCTGCTATCCCGACAGAGCTTATAGAATCAGAGCTGTTTGGCTATGAAGACGGTTCATTTACCGGTGCTAAAAAGGGTGGAAAAGCAGGGAAATTCGAAGCTGCAGATGGTGGGACTATTTTTCTTGATGAGATTGGTGAATTACCGATGCATATGCAGGTGAAATTACTACGGGTTTTACAAGAAAAGGAGATTGAGCGTATCGGATCTCCAAGTAGTATCCCGGTTGATGTAAGGGTCATTGCTGCGACTAATCGAAATTTAGCCGAAATGGTTGAAAAAGGTGAATTTCGACTTGATTTGTATTATCGGCTAAAGGTAATGGAACTGACCATACCTTCGTTAAAAGAGCGAAAAGAGGATATTAATATTTTAGTAAGATATTTTGTTGAAAAATATCAATGTATCATGAACAAATCTATTCAAGGTATAGATGATAACACGCTGCGCTTGCTTTCTTCCTATTATTGGCCAGGAAACATACGGGAGTTAGAAAACGTGATTGAACGTGCGCTAAATATTGTAGAAGAGGGAGAAATGATTACAGCTGAACATTTACCTGAAGAAATAACAGGGGTTCAAGATATCATTACGATTCATCCGTTGGCTCAAGTGATGGAAGAAACGGAGCGAATGATGATTATCGCCTGTTTACGACTTACACAAGGAAATAAATCGGAAGCAGCCAAACAATTGGGGATTAGCCGCACAACGCTGTATGAAAAAATGAATAAATATGGCTTGCTGTCTTAGAAAAGGTTTCCTCTTGAGTAAGAGGGAACTTTTTTATTGGCTATTTATCAAGAGAATATCACCGGTAAGGCATAGTTTATAAGTGAAAAGACAGATGTGTTAGGTATTTCGTACACTGAAAGTAAAGTAGCGTATTTTGTGTAAGGAAATCTGTACAGTATGGAAGAAATTTAAAGAATATTGTCTTAAAAATGAACAACTTTAGAAAATTTTCAAGTTATCATCTAGAATTATTTGACAAAAATAGTATAAATTTTGCGTAATTATATATAAGAGGAATAATAT
>NZ_JBALMU010000119.1:0-28197 GCF_036962285.1 Bacillus sp. JJ634 | reverse complement strand
ATACAATAATTACCAATTAAATTCTATTCCACTTTTAAGGAGTGGCTATGCGACATCGCGATACTTATTTTGATAATGCAAAATTTATTTTGATAGCTTTTGTTGTTTTTGGACATTTACTTAATTCATATATTTATGAAAGCGAGATTATTCAAGCTTTATATAAAACAATCTATTCTTTTCATATGCCGGCCTTCATCCTTGTATCAGGATTATTTGCTAAAGGCTTTTATGAAAAAGGATACATTCTAAAAATCACCAAAAAATTAATTCTACCTTATATTATCTTTCAAGTGATTTATACGATTTACTATTATTATTTATATCAGCGCTCATCATTATCGGTTGACTTACTTGACCCGCAATGGTCTTTATGGTTTTTAATCAGCTTATTTTGCTGGAACATTATGTTACTCGGTTTTGCAAAACTTTCCCCTTTTATAGGCATTAGTTTATCGATTATTATTGCCTTATTAGTCGGGTATATTGATTCGGTTTCCAATTATTTAAGTTTATCGAGAACGTTTGTGTTCTTCCCATTATTCTTAATTGGCTATCATATTAGTAAAGAGAACTTAAAGCAGCTAACGAAACCAAGTATTCGAATGACATCATTTTTCATCATGCTGCTTGTTTTCATCGGTTTCTATGTATATCCTGATATTAATTACAAATGGCTGCTCGGTTCTAAGCCTTATTCAGAACTTGAAGAAGCAACGATTATTTCCATGTTTAAGCGGCTTGGTTTTTATGGTTTAAGTTTAATTATGGTATTTAGTTTCTTATCGTTAATTCCGCGTGGACAATACTTTTTCACAAACTGGGGAAAACAAACTCTCTATGTATATTTGCTTCACGGTTTCTTTATTAAATTCTTCCGCGAAAGTGAATTTCATAATTACTTTAATAACATGGAGTACTTCATCATACTCGTTGCCATTTCGTTTGTATTAACGACTATTCTTTCAAGTAACCTTGTAGGATCATTTGCTCAACCGATGATTGAATTAAAGCTATCTCGGTTTAAACAATTCAAGCAAAATCTCAAAGCTGGACGAACAAAACAGCATGAATCAACAACACATTAAGCATCTCTACGGAGGTGCTTTTATACTAGGCTATGTTAATAGACATTGATGCGATTTTCCGCTTAAATTTAATAAAGTCTAATCATAAAATTTCACATAACTATTCGTTGTCCAGTGTACGATGCAAGATTCATTTTTCAATCTCGTGCTGCTATGTTAAAATAAATGATTAGTGACTTAATTTATACAAGTGATTGTTTACGAAGGAGGCATTGCGTGTACACGCATTGTAATTATGAATACAATTATTACGACATTAAATGCAAAATATATCCATACATCTCTATCCATTCGCTATTTAAAAGCTTATGCAGAACCTGATTTTTCTGTTCAATTAGCTGAATATACGATTAAAGATCCTATCATGAACATTGTTGGTGACTTATATGCGAAGAAGCCAGATGTCATTGGCTTTAGCTGTTACATTTGGAATATTGAAGAAACGATGAAAGTCGTAGCTATGTTAAAGAAAATCAATCCAAATTTATGTATCGTTCTCGGTGGACCTGAAGTAACGTACGATGTTAGCGAATGGCTCGATCTCATTCCTGATGCAGATTTCATCGTTATTGGTGAAGGAGAAGTAACCTTTAAGGAATTATTAACAGAGCTAAGCGGTGAAAGAAACTTCAAAAGAATTGGTGGAATTGCCTACCGTCAAGATGGAAAGAAAATCATACAGCCACAAATTGGAAAAATCGATTTAAAGACGTTACCATCACCATATCGTTTCGAAGAAGATCGAGAGGCGCTTTCTAAACGTGTCGTCTATATTGAAACGAGCCGCGGCTGTCCGTTTAACTGTCAATTCTGTTTATCTTCTATTGAAGTAGGCGTTCGCTATTTTGATCGCGAAAAAATTAAAGCAGATATTCGCTACTTAATGGAGCACGGTGCCAAAACGATTAAGTTTGTCGACAGAACCTTTAATATTAGCCGAAGCTATGCAATGGAAATGTTCCAATTCTTAATAGACGAGCATCGACCAGGAACGGTTTTTCAGTTTGAAATCACGGCTGATATTATGAGACCGGAAGTGATTCAGTTTTTAAATGACCATGCACCAGCAGGTCTTTTCCGCTTTGAAATTGGTGTACAATCCACCAATGATCAAACAAATGATCTTGTCCAACGAAGACAAAATTTCGAAAAGCTGACAAGAACCGTGACAATGGTGAAGGAAGGACAAAAGATTGATCAGCATCTCGATTTAATTGCTGGTTTACCTGAAGAGGATTATTACTCTTTCCAAAAAACCTTTGATGACGTATTTGCACTAAGACCAGAGGAACTACAACTAGGCTTTTTAAAAATGCTGCGTGGAACAGGGCTGCGCATTCGCGCTAACGAACACGATTATATATACAGCGACCATGCCCCTTACGAAATTCTTGGTAATAATGTGCTATCGTTTGATGATATTGTACGCATTAAACAAGTGGAAGATGTATTAGAAAAATATTGGAATGATCACCGGATGGACTATACGATTGAGTATTTAATTCAGAACGCATTCCCCTCTCCATTCGATTTCTTCCAACAGTTCGGGACGTATTGGGATGAAAAAGGATGGTCTCGAATCGGACATCAGTTGGAAGACTTATTCCGTCGCTTACAGCAATTTTTAGCGACGAAAGATGAGATTGAAACAGATTTTGTTACCGGATTAATGAAATATGACTATTTAAACAGCCAGAAGTATAAACCGAGAAAAACTTGGTGGGAACCTTCTCAAAAACAAGAACGCAACTGGATCTATGAAGAAATCCTAGCAGATTCAACAAAGTTGGGTAAACACTTTGCTTCTCTGCAATTAAATGAAAAAGATTTGCGTAAGCATACAATGATTGAAGAACTTCCATTTGATTTAAATACGTATTTAACTACAGGTAAAATGGTGCGCCAATCCTCTGTTATGGTTGCTTATTTTGATCCTAGCGGAAAAGGCTCTACTATCTATTCATATACAACTAAATGATAAACAAAACCCCTTTTCATCCAGGCTGATGAAAAGGGGTTTCTTTACTTATCCTGTAATCACTCGTTCTTTTGGATAATGATAATTTTCCGCTACTTCTTTACGCCCCACACTGAATAATAAAGACGTAATCCCCACTCTACCAATAAACATCAAAATCATCAGAAGGCCTTTCCCCAATTCACTTAATTCAGGCGTAATTCCTAAAGACAAACCAACTGTTCCAAAAGCAGAGCATACTTCAAAAATAATCGCAGTTAATGTAAAATCTTCTGTAATCATTAAAATAAAAATACTGCTAATGCTGAGAAGTAAACCAACAATGAGTACAGCCATTGCCTTAAAAATATCATCAGGATGAATTTCTCTCTCAAACACTTTAATCGAACGTCGACCCCGTGCAAAGTTCCACACAAATAAAAGAAGAATAGCAACAGTCGTCGTCCGAATCCCCCCTCCAACAGAACTAGGAGAAGCACCGATAAACATCAGCAAACTGAGGAACAATAAAGTAGGCTCCGAAAAAGCTGTGATATCCATCGTAGTAAGCCCTGCACTTCTCGTTGTAGTAGACATAAATAAGGAATAAAATAAAGACTCATGCCAACTTTTATCTTGCAAGAAACCATTCCATTCCATTAATAAAATAAACAAAGTACCGGCGACTACTAGTCCAAAAAACGTAATGGAAGTTAACTTTGTAAACAAAGAAAATCGAAACTTAAATGTGCGTTTTCTTGACGTAAAAAATTCTCTTAATTCCATTAAAACAGGAAAACCAATCGCTCCTAGAATCAGTAAAATCATGACGACTGTTTGAACAAAATAATCATGTTGATACGGAACCATAGAAATGCCCGTAATATCAAAACCGGCATTTGTCGTTGCACTAATAGACATAAACAAGCCATTTAGCATCGCGCTTGCTAAGTCTGGCTCATATTTAAGAAACCATATTCCAAGAATAAGTGCACCTATAAATTCAATCACCAAAAAGATTTCAATAATTTGTTTTAATAATTTAACAGCACCTGATAATTGCATCTGATTTTGATCGGCCATAATTAATTGACGTTCTTTTAAACCGATTTTCTTGCCTACGATAAGCCAGAAGAAGGTTCCTAACGTCATAATCCCAATTCCGCCAAATTGGAGAACAAACATCAAAATAAAATAACCCGGAACCGTAAGCACTTCCGATACGTTAACAACCGATAATCCGGTTACACTAACGGCACTCACTGCCGTAAATAAGGCATCACTAAAGCTATATTCCACTTCTGGCTGAATCGCAATTGGGAGGCTAAGCAAGCCTGTGGAAATACTAACGGCAATAAAGTAATACCCAATAATGAGCTGAGCAGGAGAAAGCCTAGCCAATATTTTTTTAAACATAGTCATCTACACGTTCCCGTTCCTCTCGTTCTGTTGAAATTCTCTTCAAACATATGTAAAATACAGTTCCACTCAGTTAACATCCTCTTTATAGGATGCTGAGCGCATATCAAAATTATCAATTCTTGTCAAGTAATGAGTCTTCCGAGCCATTAACTTATTGAATTAAAATAATTTCTTAACCTAGTGTACCCGTTTTTCAACCATTTTCCAATCCTTCTCGACTTATTCCATTCCTTCAACTATAAGGTGCTCTTGCCAATAGAAAAGCAACCGCAACGCAACTAAAAAAAATTAATCTACTTATACTATGACTACAGCGGCAAATGCCACTGTATAACATATAAACTAAAGGAGATTATAACATGGCTAATAACAGCAGTAATAAATTACTTGTTCCTGGAATTGAACAAGCTTTAGAACAAATTAAATATGAAATCGCTTCTGAGTTTGGCGTTCAATTAGGATCTGATACGTCAGCACGTGCAAATGGATCTGTAGGCGGAGAAATTACAAAACGATTAGTGCAACAAGCTCAATCTCAGCTTAGCGGTAAATTTTAATACAATAGAATAACATGGCTAGAGCCCGGTCTTTGACCGGGCTCTTTCATTAATCATCCTGACGCTGCTTCTCTCTATCATTATTTTCTTTTTTATGATTACCCGCATTACCTGGATGAGGTTTCTCTTCTTTTTTTACTGGTTTATACAGTTGTTCTTTGCGTTGTTCCTTCTCTTTCTCTCGTTGCGCCTTTTGCCATTCTTTCTCTTTCTCTTGTTGCGCTTTTTGCCACTTTTTCTCTTTCTCTTGTTGCGCTTTTTGCTGTTCTTTCTCTTTCTTTCGTTGTTCTTGTTGCTGTTCTCTCTCTCTTTTTTTCAATACATGTTCTTTTTTTGATGAAGATGGCTTTTCTTTGTTAGACTTCTTCGTTTCTACTGACTTTTGATTATCCTTCAACACCGACTGACTAGAAGATTTCTCATTTATTGCTTTTTTTGTTTCCTGATTCGTTTGTAAAGGTTGAGCCGTCTTCTTCTCTTCAATCTTCTGAACAGGAGTATTCGTTATTTGGCTTTTCTCTTTTAATTGATTGTCCTCACTCGTTTGATTCTTCTTTTGCTGACTCTCCCGTTTTTGTTCAACATATTT
Source organism: Bacillus sp. JJ634 (assembly GCF_036962285.1). Lineage (NCBI taxonomy): Bacteria > Bacillati > Bacillota > Bacilli > Caryophanales > Bacillaceae > Bacillus > Bacillus sp. JJ634. The sequence goes on along the minus strand of NZ_JBALMU010000119.1, from coordinate 22,584 downwards.
CCCTGTTGAGAGCCCCTGTCTCTTCGCTTCATTACGCTCTTCTTTTGTCGCTTGAATAACTTGTACTTTTGTACGATTTATCGGCCATTGCTGTGATATATGCTGCAGCTCTTTATTCAATTGCTGATTGACCTTCTTACTCTTTTCGATCATGGTTGTGGAGACGACAATCTTCTGTGTAGAACCCTTCAAATAACCTAGTTCCTTTGTCTTGGCAACAATGTTTTCAGTCACTGTCGAAAGCTCCTTATTTTCCCATAAACCCAATTTATTCACGACACGCTTTCCTTCATCATTTAACCCTTTTAGTTCAATCACATCTAAATCATCATCTACACCTATTTCAACACTAGGATTTACATCAATCGTCATGTAAGCAGCTACATGAGTCGAGGGCTGAACAGCAATAATTGAGAAAAATAGAAGACAAGCAGAGGCAAACGTGCCAATAACGGCTATTTTCTTAGAAGAAATGGGAAACGTTCGTTCTACCGGAATAATTGTTACTTCATCACCAATTTCATACACTCCGTTATCTCGGTTTCTTCTGACAAACTCACCTTCTGGGGTCAACAACGTAATATGTCGTTTAGTCACTGATAGAACTATACCCTTTTTCACTGCTGAGTCACCCCTTCTATGTAATGCGATAAGTACACAAACTCTTCATTTAAAATGATACACATCGCAATAATATATTTACGATGTCGTTCAATCGTTTTTCTACTCACTCGTACTTTTTCCTCTAATTGTTTAATCGGAAGCCGTTTCTTCATGAACAAAAGTTCTCTTAGCTCCCCATCATCCATTAATGTCTTCGCAATAGAAATTGCTCCTAAACGAGCATCTATATGCTTTGGTGAATGATGAACTAATTCTTGAAAAGATAAGCCAAATTCCTGTAAACGACGATCATAAAGAAGAATTTCCTCTCTTCTTTTTAACGTCTCTTGCTCCTGTTCAAATGCCTGAATGGAATTTTGATCATCGAGAAATGAATCATCGCCCCCCTCTTCATTCCATGCAGACTCCAAAATCACTTCCTTATTTCTTGACTGACTTCTTAAATAATCAATGACTCGGCGCTTAATAATAACCTCAGCAAACGCAAGCAAAGACTTTCCTTTTTCACATGAATATTTATCAATTGCTTCATTGAAAGCAATCAGACCAATACTGTATTCATCATCTGATTCATGAATATATCGATTACAAACGCTTGAAACCGTTTTAGCAATAAAAGGCTTATAAGAATGGATCGTATCATTTCGAAGCTTCGTGTCACCTTGTTGAATTTTGATGACGCAATCTTCTAATGAACGTTTTTTCTTCAATGCTGTAAATAAAAAACCTATCATGCGTACATCTCACTCCTTTTGACCATTAAACATAAGGTCAATATATTAATCTTAAGCGGAGCAGATGTGAATCACAGTTTCAAAAGTCCTATTTTCAAAACAAACTCATATTTTTGTTATGTACTATAAGAAATAATACCCACTTTTCATATTGGGTGTTACCTCTTTATCCGAACTCCCTATAATAATACGAGATAGAAGATTTTTTTATGGGGATAATCGATTCATAAAAAAATCCAGGCGCCATATCAGACACCTGAATTATTATTTAGACTTCTTGTATTTGTTTGTCTTGTTTGTCTTTTTTGTCCTGTTTGTCTTTTTTTCCCGATAATAGAAAAGCTCCAACTGCAATTCCAAGTAACACAGTCCAGAAAATCGACTTCCATACAATGGATTCTGGGAAGTGTTCATTAATGACCCCTAATGACGGATGAGCAAGTGTATGAACGGCCAGCTTTACGCCAACCCAACCTACAATCAAAAAGGCTGCTGTTTCAAGGGATGGTCGTTGATGTAATACTTTCACGAACGCATTAGCTGCAAATCGCATGATAACTAAACCAATGATTCCACCTAAGAACATCACCGAAAACTGTCCGCCATCAATGCCGCCCACTTTGAACCATCCTGTTTCAGGAAGGGTTACCGCTAATGCTACAGCTGCAAGCATAGAGTCAATCGCAAAGGCAATATCTGCGAGCTCTACTTTTAAAACAGTCATCCAGAAGCCAGAAGTAGCTTTCGCTTTCGGCGCAACATCCAACTCATTCCCATAATACTTTTTATAAATATTATGACAAGCAATAAATAGTAAGTATAAGGCACCAATCGCTTGAATTTGCCATATATTAACCAAATATGTGATAAGAAACAAGCTAGCAAAGCGGAACACAAACGCTCCAAATAACCCATAGAATAACGCTTTTCGTTGTTGATCTTTTGGTAGGTGTTTAACCATGACGGCCATAACAACTGCATTGTCTGCGGCAAGAAGTCCTTCAAGGGCAATTAATACGAGAAGAACCCAGCCGTATTCCAATAATAGTGATGCATCCATTTACTTTTCCCTCCAATAGTTAGTATGTCTTTCCCCCTATCGGCATTCGGCAAAACAAAAAGACCTCTGCCGTAATAGGCAAAGGTCTTGCTGAACATGAAGTCATGTCAACAAAGCCGATGAATGTCTCCATTCATGTAATGACGACTTTGTTTTAGGGCGAACCCTAACGCTACTCCCCTTTGATTAAGGAAAAATCATATTTAATATATTAGTAGTATATAATATACCTTTCTATAACACAAGTATTTTTTAAACGATTGTGAAAAAATAGGGCAATTTTCCTTATTTATCCTTAAAATTCGATAATTTAAGTAATTGCCGATAGCTCTTTATAAAAGAAACCCAACTGATTTTCCTAGCGAAATACTGTTGAAAAAGCGAAAGGAAATGGGTATATTTCCCTTCATACGGGTACCATTGAATTTCAGCGGACTTTTTCCCTGAATCATGTACAATTGCTTTTTCATGACAAAAAATACGAAGGCCACCTTCACCATGATAGCTGCCAATCCCACTCTGCTTCGCACCGCCAAACGGTAAATGAGGATTAGCAACTGAAACAAGTACATCATTAATATTAACAGCCCCTGTCACTAATTGCGCCGCAATCCGCTTTGCTCTATGTTCATCAGAGGTCCAAACGCTTGAATTTAAACCGTATGCACTATCATTTGCAAGTTGAACTGCCTCTGCTTCTGTATCAAAAGGAATAACAGGCAGCAGAGGACCAAAAGATTCTTCATTAATTACTTTCATTGTATGATTCACATTTGATAAAAGTGAAGGTTGGATAAAACACGTACCTTGCTCCCATTCGTCAGGTGCGGTCCCTATTTCAAGCGTTGCTCCTTTATCAAGAGCATCCCGAATATGATCGGCTACAATATCCAATTGAGCAGGGAATGTCATCGAACCAATATCATCATGCGGCGAATCTCCCTGTTTTAAGGAAGCTACTTTCTTCTTCAATAGCGTCAGAAATTGTTCATAAATTGGACGCTCTATATAAAGTCGTTCAACGCTCATACATACTTGACCGCTGTTTGTAAATGCTCCCCATAAAGCTGCATTTACTGCCCGCTCTATGTTAGCATCTTGAAAAACAATCATCGGGTCTTTCCCGCCTAGCTCAAGTGTCGTCGGAATCAATTGTTTTGCCGCCACTTCTGCAATAATCTTTCCTGTTCGCACGGAACCTGTAAAGAAAATATAATCTGGCTTTTGTTCAGTAAGTACTGCTCCTAACTCTTTTCCACCATGAGCAAATTGAACAACTCCTTCTGGAAAACCAGCTTCTACAAATAATTCTTCTATCATTTTACCAACTAGAGGAGTTACTTCGGAAGGCTTCGCAATAACTGTATTCCCCCCAACAAGGGCTGAAATTATAGGCGTTACCGCTAGTTGAAAAGGATAGTTCCATGGAGATATCACAAGTACAGTCCCCCTTGGCATATACTCCACATATGATGTTTTCCCGATTAATAATAAAGGTGTTTTCATTTTTTGTCGTTTCAATAACTTTTCAGCATGCTTTTCAACATACAGCATAGTATCAAGCGTTGGCATTAAATCTGCCACAAGCGCTTCTGTTTTGACCTTTCCTGTGTCTTTCGAGATGATGTCAGCAAGCTTATCCATCTTGTCCACAATTAAAAGCCTTAGCTGCCGAATGTACTCGATTCTCTTCGAAATAGAAAGTGTTGACCACATATCAAAGGCCTTATGTGATTGTTCATATAGCTTAGGAATGGATTCAGGCGACGTTTCCTCCAGCTCAGCAATCTTCTCACCAGTTGCTGGAGCATATACATTCCACTTCATTTGTTGCTGCACCATGTATCCCTCATCCTCATCTGTCATCATTCATTTTAGCTCCATTATATAACGTTGTTCATATTATTAAAAAAATCAGCTATATATCCGCTACATAAGCTTATTGTATACAACATTTCACCATCACGCTATTTCAAAGAAAAAAGCCTTAAATTTCATTTTCCAAAGGAAGTTTGCCCCTTCTTGGCGAAAATATGATTTTAGACGAATTTTTTTTTCCATTACAGGCAGTTTTCCGTTACTATAGAGAAGGGCGATTTGGTCGCTCATATGTAAAATAGAGGTGAACGCACAAGTGAAAAGAATAATTAAAGCCTACGACTATCCAATTTTTATCGCTATTGTGCTACTCTGCTTATTCGGACTCGTTATGGTGTACAGTTCTAGCATGATTACAGCTGTAGGACGTTACAACTACCCAATGGATTACTTTTATGAGAAACAAAAGATAGCACTAATCATCTCTTTTATAGCTATGATTGCGGCGATGATTTTTCCTTATAAAGCTTATCAAAATAAAAAGTTTCTCATGTTTATCATGTTTGGTATCGCAGGCTCATTACTCGTCGTCGATTTATTCGGTCATGCTTCAAGCGGGGCTCAAAGTTGGATTAAAATAGGATCCAGCTCGTTTCAACCAGCGGAATTTGCGAAGCTGGCGATGATTATTTATCTTGCCGCTATGTACGGAAAAAGACAGGATCGTATTAACAATATTGATAAAGCAGTCATCCCGCCGATTTTGTTTCTCATCGGGATTTGTTATTTAATTGCTACTCAGCCCGATTACGGATCAGCAGCCATTATCTTTCTCATCTCCTGTACAATCATTGTCTCTTCTGGCATGACGTTAAAGAGCTTAAGCAAACTTTCAATTATCTTCCTGATTTTCGCAGGTATTTTCGCTCTAGTTGTACTTCTTACAGGAAATTTATCGAGTGTATTTTCCGATAATAAGATGGCTCGTTTCACAGGGTTTATGGACCCTTTTGGTACAGCAGGTGATGATGGATATCAGCTTGTTAACTCACTTTTGGCCATTGGATCGGGAGGATTAACAGGAGTAGGTCTAGGCGATAGTGTGCAAAAATATGGATATCTTCCAGAAGCACATACCGATTTTATTTTGGCAATTATTTCTGAAGAATTGGGGATTTTTGGAGTAGGATTTGTATTGCTTACTCTTGGGTTTATCGTGTTGCGTGGATTTATACTGTCCGCTAAATGCAAGGATCCTTTTGGAAGTCTATTATTAATTGGAATTTCTTCAATGATTGGTATTCAAGTATTTATTAATGTCGGTGGTGTAACAGGCTTAATTCCCATTACAGGAATCACTTTGCCCTTTATTAGTTATGGAGGAACTTCATTACTGCTCATGATGATTTCGATGGGAATCTTTCAAAATATCATTATGCGTATGAATCTACTCGAAGAAAAAGAAAATAGCACTCCAAAGATTATAGATGAGATACATAACAGCCAGTAAGTACTTACTGGCTGTTACTTTTTATGATAGATTACTAGCACAACCTGCAGCTTTAACCGGGAAAAGAATTGTTCTCTAAATAACTATATTATACACCCGCCAATAATTTCGGTTTTTTGGCTGGTTTTCCAAGATAATAGCCTTGAGCAAGTTCAATACCAATAGCACGACAAAATTCAAGCTCTTCTTTTCGCTCGACCCCTTCAGCAAGTGATGTAATCCCAAGCCCTTTGGAAATATTAACCAGCCCAATCAATCCCTTTTGTTTCGTTACGTCTTGATCGCAATTCATAATATGTGCTCGATCAATCTTCACATAATCAGGAACAAGCTGCATCAGCACTTCTAATGTCGAATGACCGCTTCCGAAATCATCTAGCGCTACTTTAATCCCTTCCTGTTTATATACACTAAAAATGGTTTTTAAATGATCTATATCTACGATTTCCTCTGTTTCAACAACCTCAAATACAATATCCTCTGGTCGTACATGATGACGCTCAATATGTTGGATAATACTTTTTATACTGAACGCTGGATCATAAATGGTTGAAGGTAAGAAATTGATAAAGCTTTTGATTCCATGAGGTATAACATCCATTCGAGATTGGATGGCTGTTTGCCTTGCTTTCATATCTAATAGATAATGCAAACCTGTAGCTTGGGCAGCTTCAAACAATCGACCAGGTGAAACTCTAGCTAAAGGATCTCGCAGTAAAGCTTCAAAGGCAATGATTTTATTACTGTGCAACGAAACAATAGGCTGAAAGAAGCTGATAAATTCCGTCTGACGAATAATTTGAATCATGTCATGTTCTTTTGTATTTTGTAATAATTGATGAAGCGAGTATGTAATAGACGGTCGACATATTGCTTGAACTAAATTCCCTTCTATGTGATCACATCTATCTAATCTTGAAAGGATTGTTTGTACTTGTTCCATCACTTCCTCTTTGGAACGATAAGAGAGATACAATCCACCATTTGCCTTAATAGCCTCTGGATACATACTTTCCAAGTCATCGGTCCCATGAAGAAATAGATATCCGCTCTCTCTAAAAACAAACATTAAGTCACATGAACTACAACACATCTTGTCCATTATAAAGGCCCCCGTATATAACTGCTCTATCTGTTATTAATTGTACATGCAGAAGTGTATAAAAACCACAAAAATCGTGACTTTATAACTATTTTTTACAAATAATTAACCATAATATGGTCCACGCTATGATTTTAGACCTAAACAAATGAAAAATCAATAGCATTTGTAATCAACACCAACAAAAAATAACTCATGCAAACCACTATGCATGAGCTTTAAATTAAACACTTATTTTATATCCATTGGATTATACAATTCTATATCTGGATTTTTATCATTGAACCAACGTAGGGCAAATTCATTTTCGAACAGGAACACATACTTCTCATACCGATCCTTCACAAGAATGCTTCGTGAGCTATGCAGATTTTCATCTACTTTATCCGCCTCTACCCAACGAGTCACTTTACTGCCGATTCGCTCCATCAACACTTCGACGTTATATTCATTTCTCATCCGATGCTCAAATACTTCAAATTGAAGCTGTCCGACTGCACCTAATAAATATTCTTCCATTCGTACGGTCTTAAACAACTGAATAGCCCCTTCTTGAACAAGCTGATGAATGCCTTTATGAAAATGCTTTTGCTTCATGACATTTTTAGCCGTAACCCGAACAAATAGCTCTGGTGTAAATTGAGGCAAACGTTCAAACTGATACATATCTTTGCTCGTTGTAATCGTATCCCCAATTTGATAGTTCCCTGTATCATACAGCCCGATAATATCTCCGCTAACCGCTTCATTTACCGTATTTCGGTCATCCGCTAAAAATTGTGTAGAAGAAGACAGATTAATTGGTTTTCCCGTACGGCTTAAGTTTACACTCATGCCACGCTCAAATTTCCCAGAGCAAATACGTAAAAAGGCAATTCGATCTCGGTGCTTTGGATTCATATTCGCTTGAATTTTAAAGATAAAACCTGAGAAATCTTGGCTTTCTGGATCCACTTCTCCACTCGTCGACATTCTCGCTTGCGGCTCTGGAGCGAACTGTAAATACGCATCTAAAAACGTTTGTACACCAAATGTCGTTAACGCACTTCCGAAGAACACAGGACTCAACGCACCATTGGCAATTTTCTCCTCTGAGAATTGATTTCCTGCTTCACTTAACAACATAATTTCCTCTAATGTTTGCTCATAAAGAGGAGATTCCTGTAATTCATGTTCGATTTCTAACTCGCCTTCTTCATTTAAAGGAAGGTAACGATTATTTTCATCTTCACTTTTAAATTGCTCAATCCGATTGTTAAAGCGATCGTAGATACCTACAAAATCTTTCCCCATCCCAATCGGCCAATTCATTGGATAGGTTTCAATGCCTAGTACTTCCTCTAGCTCTGCGAGTAATTCCAGAGGTTCCTTTCCTTGACGGTCCATTTTGTTAATGAAGGTAAAAATCGGAATTCCGCGCATTCGGCAAACTTTAAATAGCTTCATCGTTTGGTCCTCAATCCCTTTTGCTGAATCGACAACCATGACTGCACTATCTACAGCCATCAATGTACGGTACGTATCTTCACTGAAATCTTGGTGACCAGGTGTGTCCAAGATGTTCACCCGAAAATCATTGTAATCAAATTGCATAACCGACGATGTAACGGAAATTCCACGCTGCTTTTCAATCTCCATCCAGTCACTTGTCGCATACTTTCCTGTTTTTCGTGCTTTAACAGTACCAGCGTCACGAATCGCACCACCGAATAATAGTAATTTTTCTGTTAATGTCGTTTTCCCGGCATCCGGGTGAGAAATAATAGCAAAGGTTCTTCTTGATTGAACCTGATCATGTAAAGTTGGCATAATTTCTTCCTTTCGTTCATCAAAGTTTTACATTTCATGTATAGTATGATGTTACATTTTATCTTTAATAAAGCCTTAAAATCGCAGGATAAACAATTGATTTTTAGACTTTTACCTTGACTATGCACAATAGCCTGTCCAACCTTTCCATTTTAACATGAGCGAAAAAAAGATGTACACCTAAAATGCATTTTGCAAAAAAAAGAGTTTCAAATGTCGACAAGCACATATTTTTCAATCCTGTATACAATAAAAGAAAAATTTCTTCTACTTATATATTAAAGTCTTACTTTTTACTAAATTTAAAATAAATGGAATTTTCTAGATATTACATCGTTTATTTGTTGTTATTTCGAATATTTTAGTTTATAATCCAATATAATAGGTTTTACCATTTAATCAAAAAATTCACATATTATCAAACATCTTCTGAAAGAAGCGTGAAGGTTTTTGCTAATGTGTGAATGCCTATTTTTCTACAATTAAGAAAAAAAGTGTCACCATTAATCTTTTGTTAATGTTTAGGAGGATTTATCGTATGACAGTATCAGGTAAAGTAAAATGGTTTAACAGCGAAAAAGGGTTTGGATTTATCGAAGTGCCAGGAGAAAACGATGTATTCGTACACTTCTCTGCTATTCAAGGAGAAGGCTTCAAAACATTAGATGAAGGCCAAGAAGTTGAATTCGAAATCGAAGAAGGCAACCGCGGACCTCAAGCTAAAAACGTTGTAAAATTATAATTTAAATTAAACATTATATGAAACAAACACTTAAAGAGGGATACAGCTCTATATGAGCCGTATCCCTCTTCTTGCTTTATGCCGTTAATGCTCGTCTCAACTGCTTTCGAGCTCGATATAAGTTCACTTTTACCGTCGTCGGCTTCATATGCAAAACGTCCGCGATTTCCGTTTCCTTCAACCCGCCATTCACCTTCAATAATAATACTTCACGTTGCTTATCGGCCAATTTCATTACTTGCCTGCATAAATCTTCCTTTAAACAACTTAATTCCATTTCACATTCAACAATTGTATGGCAGCCCATTCCCTCGATTAATTCTTGTTGAAAGACCTGACAAATTCGCTTTTGTTTCCGGCAAAAATCAATCGCTGTTCTTGTCGCCACCGTCGACAACCAAGCACCAACCTTATCGATATCGACAATAGTATCTTTTTTATAATAAGCCTTAATAAACGTCTCCTGCGTAATATCATGAGCTAAATGAGGGCATTTAATAATCGCTAAAGCAAGGTAATAGAGCCGCTTATAAAACTTTTTGTAGGTGGAAGTAAAACTACATTTCTCCGATACTTTCCCCTTGCTCATTCTCTCTCCCCCTCATTGGTTAAAATGCTCTTTAATAAAAGCAGGTGCGTATTCATTCGGTAGTCCCTTAATATCGATTTCACTGCTTTCTTTATAATAAAAGGCAACAATATAGCTTCCACCTATATTGGACACTAGCGTATTTAATACTGCTTCCTTTTGATTACCATTTGTTATTTTTAATGCATTCTTATCTGGTACAAACCTCTCGTTATAGTAATCTACATGCGAATCATATGGCTGCACTAGCATATAATCGATTTCCTCTGGAAGAATCCGTACGTCATTGTCTTTCCCTGTTTTCTTCATCCATTCCGTAAAATGTTGCATAGAAGCTTTCCATGATAGATGAATAAAGCGATTTTTTTCCAACACAATCGAAATATCTGCATACTCACCTGTTGGATTTAGCATATCTTCATAGCTCTGATAGGAAAGATCCGTTTGTATCGCTTGAATCACTTCTGTAATTTCCTTTGAATCACGCAGCTCAATTGATTTATCCAAATAGCTATTAGCGGAAATAGAAATTCGATACACATCCTTTGGAGATGTCGTTAATAAAGAGTAAGCTTTTTTCTTATATTCCTCAGATTCATAGATGTTTTTTAAATAAGAAGAGAAAGCATTATAATTTTGTAAATAATATTCACGCACTACTTTTTTTCCATTCATTAACTCGTACTTTAAAGAAATAGATTGGTAATGACGATCCGATGCTAACATTTCGCTCTTACCGTGCTCGAGAATTTGCTCATGTAAATTTCGTAACACCTTGATACTTCGCTCTTCTTTTAAGGCGACGTATGCACTATTTATCTCATCACTATAACTCCCTAGCTCCTTTCCGATATAGACTTTTTCAACCTGTGCTAAATCAGGAATATTCGCTTCAAAGCCCAGCGGATCAAGCTTGATTAAGCCGACACCTATACATACTGCTACCGCAAAGTATCCGAATCCTTTAAATGCAAGTTGAATTCGCCACGTTTTCTGCAGTACCATTTCTGCCACCACATAGCCAGTTAACGCACCGATTATCAAACCACCTAAAAGCCATCCTATACGTTCCGTCGTACCATGAAAGTACAAACTGCTTAATAGCATTGCACATGTTGTTAGCCCATATTTAAACACCGGTTTCATAATCGGAAATACAAAAGCATGTGACACATACTCAAGCTTTCTTTTTTGATATAAAAGCAGTGAAACAAAAAACAAACTACTAGCTACAAGGAGATATATATAAATATCAATTGAATGCAGCGTCTCCCTGCTTAAATCAGCTGCTTTAACGAGCGGTGATAATCGCTGAACAACTGAATTCGTATAATAGCTTTCCGAAAATCCCAATAATAAAAATTGAATATTAGCACCTAGGAGAATAACTAAACCAACAGGAAGAAGTAATGTAAGATACGTTAACACAGCCTGCAAAGCCGATAATCCCGTAATCATCCCGATAAAAACAGCAGCTGAAAAAATGAGAACTTCAATCGAAAAAGTGACAGCTGCCCATACTCCGATATCCTTTAACGTAAATAGCCCGCTTACATCTATCGTCCAATAAAAAACAAATAAAATAAATGCAATTACTATAATAGGGACGAGTAGAAAAACAAGACCAGCAGCAAGATGATGACCATAAATTTGCTTTCGTGATATAGGCAAGCTATGAATAAAGTCAGACATTTGTTTCACTTGTAAAAAGCGAAACAAAAAAACAGCAACTAACACAGGAGCAGCGACCATTAACGCATATTGAATCGTACTATGAATAACAAATAAATTTTTTACTTGTCCATAATAATCCGTTCGTTCTTCTACGATTGAGATAAAGAGCTCAAGCGGCAAAGCAAACAGTAACCCTAGTATAGATAGAATGGAAATCCAGCCGGAGCTTCTAAACATATACTTCCACAGTTCTTGATTAATCGAGGACATTTTGGATGGCATACCCAACATCCCCCATTTCATAGATGAAAATTTCTTCTAATGTCAGCGGCAGCATATCGAAAATATCCGGCTGATACAAATGAAAATGATCCGCAATTCCTTCTTCATTTCCTTTTATAATACAAATCACGACGCTGCCTCGTTTTTCTTTATGTAAAATATGCAAGCCGCGATACAACCCGGTTGGAATTTTATCTTTAAAAGCAAATTGAACTTTATGCACATCGGCTTTCAAATCATCCAATTCCTTCTCAAGAATAATTCTCCCTTGATGTAAAATCGCCACATGGTCCGCTAAATCTTCAATTTCACGTAAATTATGCGAAGAGATGACAATCGTCATTTCACGCTCCGCTACATCTTGAATCAAAAGCTGTCTGACATTTTGACGCATAACTGGGTCTAACCCATCAAATGGTTCATCTAAAATTAACACATCCGGCATCGTTGATAACGCTAACCAAAAAGCGACTTGCCGTTGCATCCCTTTTGACAGACGATGGATTTTACTATGTATAGGAAGTTGAAATACTTCTTGCAATTGAGTAAAACGCGCTTCGTTCCAGTCACTGTACATCCGGCTATAAAAGTGAGCCATCTGTAAAATCGTATAATTAGAAAGAAAATAAGGTGTATCAGGGATAAACACACAACGATTCTTTAATTGTGTGTTTTCAAACACAGGCTGCTGATCAATCTGAATATCTCCTGCATCCTGCTCCAGAATACCCGCTAGCATTTTTAAGAGCGTTGTTTTTCCAGCCCCGTTTGAGCCAAGCAATCCAAAAATTGACCCTGTTGCAATCGCTATATTTAAGTCATGAACCGCTTCCTTCTTTTCATACAACTTCGTCACTTGTTTACATTCAATCATGATGCCCCCCCCCTTATTCCAGCCCGTGTTTGTTCAATAATTTGATAAATTTCTTCGATATCGATACCTAAATAAAGAGCCTCACTCACAATCTTAGCAAGCTCTGCCTTAAGCTTCTGTTCCTTTGCTGTATCTCTCACCCTATTCGCTGGTGAAACAAAGCTTCCCTTCCCGGGAAGCGTATAAATGAACCCTTCCATTTCCAACTGTCTAAATGCTTTTTGAATCGTATTGGGATTGATTGTTAATTGTTGAGCTAACGTTCTAACTGAAGGCAACCGTTCATTTTCCTTCAGCACTTCTGTGATGATTAGCTCTTTTAACTTATCCATCAACTGTTCGTAAATCGGCTTTCTGCTGCGAACATCTAACTCGAACATCATCCCCCTCCTCACTGTACCAAGTGTACTACTCAACATAGTACACCTTGATTATAAACAGCCTTTTCCAGTAAATCAACCTCCTTTTATGGAAACAGCTGTTAAAAAACTATCCTTAAACATCCAAAAAGCAATCTGCCCCTTATCCAGGGGAGATTGCTTTTTAAATTTAATAACATTGAAAAGAACGAATTTCATCGGCATCGATACCGAAATACGACCAGCGTTGACTACTTTCTCTCCAGCGATATCCTGCAACAGAATTTCTGCCAACATATGTTGGATAAAACCAGAACGAGCGTCTATTCCTCAGCCAGACATACGTATATCGGTACAAACAACCACGCATAGAAGGAGCATCTATAGCCTGCGTTGACACTTGTGAAAGCTGCGGCACAAATGCAGGCGGAGGAGCTGTTGGCGGTCCGCCGCCTTGTGCAGGACCACCATATTGGCCGCCTCCATATGGTGGAGGGCCCGGCGGTGGACCATATCCTCCTTGGGGCGGTCGTGGCGGTGGGTTTGGCGGACGGAATGAATCCTCTGCTATTGGTTGATTATATGGATTATACTCATACGATATTGGTGGATACATATAAAGCTCTTGCCCATAATATGGATTATATGGATACATTTCTTTCACCTCATTATTCAACTTCCTTTTATCCATATGTATTTCCCTACATATAGTGCCTGCCTTCATTCATCAGCAAAAGTTATATTTTTACATACATTTGACTACTTCCAGACAATTCGTTATAGTACCTCTATAACATGCAATCGAAAAATGAGGGATTCCTATGCTGGAATTATTAATAGGATTTGATTATCAAACGATTCAACAGGCTTTATGGGCCGGCTATATTATGACATTAGTCTTTCCTCTTGCTGCTGTTTATTTTTTAAATACACAGAGCACAAAATTAAATCATAAACATCAAGCTTTGATTCAAGCCAAACATGCTCGAATCCCGATTAATTTTGATAGATATTTTGACTACCGTATGTTGCAAGGCTTTTTTACAAAAGTTCGGCAAAGAAGTGCGCCGGATGATTCAGATAAAACAAACCTCCTTCACATTGTTTAATAAAAAAAACAATTTGAGGAGGAAAACAATTGAAAAAAATTATGGTAGCTGTAATCTTTACATCACTGCTTTCAGGATGCTCACTCACTGACAATAATGCCGGAATGTTTCATACATTCTTGGTGAATCCAATCATATCTCTTTTAGATTTTAACGCGACTTTATTTCATGGTAACTACGGGTGGAGCATTGTGCTCATGACGGTAATCATTCGTCTCTTAATTATGCCGCTTACCGCGAAACAGTATAAAACACAACAGGTGATGAAAGGTAAGATGGACGCCCTAAAACCTGAGATGACGACGCTTCAAGAGAAGATAAAATCAACAACAGATGCGACAAAAAAAGCAGAACTACAACGAGAAATGATGCAGCTCTATCAAAAGCACGGTGTAAATCCTTTAAATATGGGGTGCTTGCCGATGCTTATTCAAATGCCAATTCTAATGGGCGTTTATTATGCAATTAAAGACTCTCACGAAATTGCAACACATAGCTTTCTTTGGTTTAATCTTGGTCAAGCTAATATTGTTATGGCGCTTATTGCGGGGGCTATTTATTACTTGCAATTCAAATTTTCTTTACATCAAATGCCTACAGAACAGCAGCAACAAATGAAATTCATGGGATTGCTTTCTCCCATTATGATTCTATTTATTTCATTCTCTGCTCCGGCCGCTCTCCCTCTATACTGGTCAGCCGGCGGACTTTTCTTAATTGGGCAATCTATGTTGTTCAATCGAATCTATAAAAAACAGCCTGCAAACCAATCGACTGAAACAACATTGGAAAAAAGCTAAATACTCTGAAGGAAGATGATTTCTGTATTGTACAGAAGTCATCTTTTTTAGATTTCATTGATAACTTCCCTCAATCAAAAAAAGAATAGCTCCTTTGCTATTCCAACATATTTCCCATTCTTTTCACAATCCATCCATTGCACAGCTATCAAGACATGAACTAATTAGAAGCAAAACTTATTACACCCTTTTCTTTTATCCTTTCACTTAACCCTTTAAATACTGGAATATAAGATTTAGGATTTAACTTATGCCATTGCGTAAAACTTTTTTCGGCACCTTTCTTAGCTTATTAACCACCGAATTTGATTTTACGATAATAAATATAGTTGACTCTATTTCCAAGCTGGATATTATGAGTCACTTCCTGTAAAAAAGAAGCTTGTTTGGATGTAAAGAACCTATTAAAATTATTGCACCGCACGCATAAAAGACACCAGGAATCCCAAATACAGAGGACAACGATCCCAGTGACAGGGGACCTACAACTTGGGTCAATTTATTAAATGTCAAACGAAGACCCAGCCCTTCTGCTACACGCTCTTTAGGCAAAGCAATAATCGTTGCAAATATAGACAATGGCTGACAAATTCCAGTACAAAAGCCGAGAATGATTGATAAAATGCTCAGCCAAAGTATATGATTGGACAATGGATTCAACATATACATGATACCAGAAACAAAAATTGAAATAGTAATAATTACATCACGATCTACACGCTTGGAAACCCATGGCAAAAAGCTTCGGATAAACATTCCGGCTCCCGCATTCAGCGCAATGATCCCGCCAATCGCTGAAGGAGATAAACCATTTTCTGCAGCAAACAAAGGAAAAAAGGCAATATACGTATCTTTTGCTAACAGCCCGACTGAACTGACCAGCACCGCCCTTTTTAAATCAGGAATGCGAAGTAACTGAAATGAGTTCTTTTCATTTTTTTTCTCTTGTATCGCCATCGCTTTTTTCTCTGAAAAGAATAAAGACAATAGCAGTGGTCCGGCTAACACGAAACTTAATGTTAAAAAAGCGGTACTATATCCTATTAAGTCGGTTAAAAAACCAGAAAAGAGTGGACCGAAAAAACTGCCCGCAGCTACAGCAATACTAAATACGGAAATATAATATTCACGCAATTTACTCTTTGGAAATTGACCAGAATATGCTTGCATCGACAAGACGAATACGAGTTGAGCGAAACCCGAAAAGATTTGTGAAATATACACTCCTACTAAATTATGAAATATGCTTAAAATAAGCATCGATAAAATACCAAATATAATACTTGCAATCAGTGGTCCTTTAACTCCAATCCGGTCAATCATTCTTCCTGATTGAATAGATAAGAATAATGGAAAAAAAGAAAATAATGCAACAATGAGTCCAATTTCAGCATGACTTGCACCAAGTTCATCTGCATACAAAGGAAGAAGTGGTCTGCTTCCGGCAATGCTAACCATAAACAACGTCGTAGATATAAAAACGAGATTTTTATTTATTTTTCTCCTTTTTGTCACATAAGCACACCCATTCCTTTTGATCATACTGGAAAAGGAAAAGCAGACGACTCCTGAGGAATTCGTCTGCCTATTTTATCATGACGAACAAGTTCTAATTCTTCACTGAATTCATCTCTTGAACTACATATTTTAATTTTCTCTTTTTTAAAAGTGAAGTCTTTTGATAAATCGTGATAAATTGATCTAACTTCTGACTGTAGCATATAGTGTCAGGGCTATTTAATCCAGTTTTTTCTGCAATTCCGATTAATTCTTTTCTCAATTGATAGATTTTATTTTCTAATTTATGAGTCTTCATTAAAGTCATTATGGTTTCATCACCTATTCTATAAACCACCTTGAGATTTCCTTCGCTACTATTGTGCTTTTTCTTTCTATCCGGTCAAACATCACACTCGTTACCATCGCTTCTGTGATAATTTCCCCTTCTTCATTAATAATGTTTTGTTCAAGTACAAAGCTCGTGCTTCCCAACCGAGCAGTACAGGTTTTAATCCATAAGCGTTCCCCTAATCTTGCTTCTTTACGAAATAAAACATCCAGCTTCAATACTGCGGTTCCTAAGTCTTTTTTTTCCAAATCTTGTTTTGAAGCTCCTGCTTCTTGGTACCAATGTTTTCGGCCCTTTTCTAGATAGGAAACATATACGCAATTATTGACATGATCCATACTATCTATGTCTTCTTCTTCTACGATCCATTCTATTATCGTCTCCATGCAGCACCGACTTTCTAAATAAGATAGACTTTGTGGTTTATCTTATACCATTACGTAACAGATCACGAGCGATAGTCCAGCGATGGACTTCCGAAGCTCCCTCCAGGATACGGATGACACGTATATATCGATACATAAATTCAAGCGGCATTTCTTTGGCTAAGCCCATTCCTCCATGCATTTGAATGGCTTGATCAGCTACTCTTTGAGCCATTTCAGTACCAAATACTTTTAACATAGCTGCTTCACGACGGATATCCTTGGCCCCTTGATCCATCTTCCATGCAGCATGATATGCCATAAGGCGTGTTGCATGAATATCAGTTGCTGCATCTGCAATCCACCATTGAATGGACTGACGGTCAGCTAAGTATTGACCAAATGTTTTTCTTTGATTCGCATATTCTATCATCATCTCTAGTAATCGCTCTGACATTCCAACTGAACGCTGGGCAAGCTCTAAACGCCGAACCCCTAGACGATTCGCCATAGGAACAAAACCTTGTCCAACTTCACCCAAAACTTGACTTTCATCTAATTCTACATCTTCATAAATAAGTTCATATGGATGTTGATAACTAATAGTTGGTATACCTTTAGAAATCGTTAATCCCGGTGTGTTTTTATCTACTAAAAAAGCTGTGATTCCCCCTCGCTGTCTCTTTTCTGGATCCGTAACGGCCATCGTTATAATAAAATCTGCCTTATCGGCATGACTAATCCAAATTTTTGTGCCATTTAATACCCACTTATCTCCTTTTTTCACAGCGGTTGTTTGCATAGCGCCAATATCGGATCCTGCATTTGGTTCACTAATTGCGATAGCCGATCTCTTTTCTCCTCGAATGTACGGTAATAGATAACGCTCTTTTTGTTGCTCCGTACAGCAAGCAGCTAAAAAGTGGGCATTCGGCGCATCTGGAGGTAAAGTAAAAGGAACTATGGTTTTAGATAACTCCTCCATCACAACAGCCTTAGCTAAAAACCCTAAATTTGTCCCACCATATTCCTCTGGAATATCTAATCCCCATAATCCTAATTCCTTTGTTTTCCTAAGCAAATTTTCCTCTATCTCAGGAGGAAGTAAAGGCGAATTGTCTAAACCTCGATTAGCTTCGTTTTCTATTACTAAATGTTCTAACGGCATTAATTCTTTTTTTACAAAGTTACGAACTAACTTCTGTAGCATTTCTATCTCATCAGGTAATGTAAAATCCATTTCCTCTCACTCCTTATTTATATGATTACAGTATATAAACTACTAAAATATTACGTTAATAGAAAAATTGTCTTTATCTGAGAACATTCAAACCTTAACTTATTATTTGAACATGCTTACAACTATTAATGAAATATGGATTTTTAAACGTTAAGTTGGTGTGGACTGACTATTCTCCATTTGTTGTGTTATTGGTGCCGAATTATCTACCGACACGGTATTAGGAATATAATTCAATGCAAAACCAAATAATCCAGCAAAGGTACTTAAAATAAACGTAGGCTTTCCAAAAGTGTCTGCACTGAAAATGATAAGATCTCCATTAAGTAAAAGAAGTCCTACCATTTGTCCAATAACTAGTAGGGAACCGCTTAGCAAGAATAATACGCAGCTTACCTTAAATAAAAATTGAAAAGTTTTTCTCATCATTTCACCTCTCTTATTAATGTATTGGAAGAGGTAATACTCCCATTCCAATTAACCATCCAATGATAAAAATTGGGACCACGTAATAAGTAATTAACGGAACAAACATCTTTTTCGGATCGGCACCGGCTAGCCCAGCAGAAATAAATATTGAACCAGAAGCAGGTGGCGAAGAACCTTCTGTACTTGCGAATACAAGGATACAGATGACCGCGGCAACTGGATGGACTCCTACTGAAATAAGTGCAGAGAAAGAAATCATTCCAACTGCGGTTAACGTAGCAGTAGAAGATAGAGGACCTGCTACTAAAATAACTAATCCCCCTATAATCGCAATCATTAACCATTTTGATATAGAAAGCGTTTCCATTAAGGATGTTAAATCTTCAGCCAAGCCTAAATTACTTAGAACTTCGCCTGCAGCAAAGGCGAATAATAAAATAGCACCAATATAGGCGAAACGAGGAATAGCATTGTTTAAAAACTTAGACCAATCTGTTGAACTTTTTGGCAGCTTTGTCCAACCTACTATTAATCCGATAAATATGATTAAAATAGGAATCCAAGTGATTAATGATATACTCCCCATCGCTTCTTCCCCTATATTTGGGTTGGCTGCTAACATTTCAGAAACAGGTCCAATAGTAATAATCATTGGAATAAGAGCTCCTAGAAAAATAAACAAGGATTTCCAACCGATTCGTAATGACTGGCTTAATGGTTGAACAAATTCAGGTGAAACCGCTTTAATTTTGTGTTTTCGTACAAGATACATAATTAAAATCATTCTATATAGTACTTGATAAGCTCCTGCTACGAACAAGGCTATATATATGTTAACTTCTGAAACCAGGGCAGCAACAGGTGCAAAACCTAACATGATAAACATAGAACTCGAAGGTGGAAGAGCTGTTCCCAATCCCCCATTTCCAGCTACTACTGTAGCGGCTAATTCGCGACTCCAATTTGTCTTCACCATCCATGGAGCTGTAAAAGCCCCTGTAGCCGCGGTATTAGCTGAACCTGATCCGGCTAAGGTACCCATTGCAGCTGAAGCTATTGTATCTATATAAGCAGCTCCGCCAGGAAGACGTCCAAATATAGAATTAAGAATGAGTAGCATCCCACTTAGCACTTCTGTCCTGTCGATTAAATAAGACATAAATACAAATGCCAATGCTGCATACATTACTTCATATGTGGCGGCATACACCAATCCATCCCATATTAACTTTGGGGCCTGGGTCCCACCAAACAAGGCAGTCCCTATAAAACCAAAAAACATCGCTTCTCCGATATTTCTTTTCAGAAAGACATTCCAAAAAATGATAATTCCTATAAAAACTAGTAATGCTAAAACAGCATTTCCCATCACTGCACCCCCTCTTTTTTAGAAGCATATATATTTCTCTATTATCTTTGCAGTTTTCTTTTATGGTTATAGTTTTTTATGGCGATGCTTACTACTCGAAAAATTTTTATTATACTAGTTTTATATTGAATTAAGTTTCTAAAACAATGCTATCTCCCTTGGAATTTTGGTTTTCTTTTTTCAGAAAATGCTAGCACTCCTTCTTTATGATCCTCTGTTTCCTTGATAATAGCAAAGTGAGAGGAAATGAGATCTAACGATGATTCCAAGTCCATTTTTAGTGACTGTTTAACGGCTCTTTTAGTCATTCGGATTGCTACTTGAGGACCGTATGCAATTTGTTTGGCCAAATCTAATGTTCTTTCCATAAATTCTTCTCGTGGATATACTTGATTTACCAACCCTAATTGCAAAGCATCTTCTGCATCGATAAAGTTACCGGTCCATAAGAGTTCAAGTGCCTTTGCCTCTCCTACTAATCTAGGCAAATAATATGCTCCGCCATCTCCGGGAACAAGCCCTACCTTTACATATCCTTCACTTACTCTAGCTGTATCTGCCATTGTCCTGATATCTGCCATAAGAGCCATATCCAATCCTGCTCCTACTGCTGGCCCATTAATTGCTGCAATCACAGGCTTATCCATTTTTTTCAGAGTCAATGGAACACGATGAATAAATTTCCAAAGCCTATGTTTGTGATCTAAGGGAGAGTCTTTCCCCTCATTCATTGTTTTTACATCACCTCCAGAGCAAAATGCATCTCCAGCACCAGTAATGACTATTACATGTACGTCATCATTTTGCTGTGCCTGCTCTAAAGATTCAATCCACGCTTCAATCATTTCAGTGTTAAATGCATTTTTCTTTTCTGGTCTATTTAAAGTGATGATTTGAACATGGTCTTCTATTTGATTTATTATTGTTGACGTCATAATTCTCCCTTCACACCCCTCTTACAGATTATATTTATTCTTTCGTGAGACTTTATTGAATAACCTGTTTTTTACGTAAGTCGCTAAGTTGCTCTTCGTTTAAGTTCACATACTCCATTAGCACTTTATCTGTATGCTGTCCTAATAAAGGTGCAGGTACCACTTCATCTAATGGAGAGTCCGATAATCGTATAGGGGAACCTGGAACCTTAATTTTCCCTTTTGCCGGATGCTCAATCTCAACAATCATCTTTCTGGCTATCAAATGTGGATCATCAGCCACTTCTTCGATAGATAAGACGGGTGCAGATGGAATACGTGCTTCATAGAAACCTTCCACTATGTCCCACTTCTTCTTGTCAGCTAACCAATCCGTTAATATCTTATCAATAACCTCTACATTCTTAGCACGATCCACATTCGTTCGAAAACGTGAATCTTCCAGCAAATCTGCTTGACCAATATGATTTGCTAATGATTCCCAGTGCCGTTGAGCATCACAAAAGATGGCAATGTAACCATCCTTCACTGGATATACATTATAAGGTGCAATGGCCAATCCGCTATGACGATTCCCGGTTCGCTCTGGTAACGTACCCTTACTTCTATAGAAGCCTCCTAATGGTGAAGCTAAAACAGGATACATCGTATCATGCATAGCTACTTCTACTAGTTGTCCTTTGCCCGTTTTTTCTCGTTGATAAAGGGCTGTAGTAATTCCACCGAATAAATGAATAGCACCCATTATATCCGAAAAGGCAGGTCCAGCTTTTACTGGTGGTCCATCTGGAAATCCTGTGCTGCTCATCACACCACTTATTGCCTGAATAGTGATGTCCATAGCAGGCCAATCTGCATAAGGACCTTCTAATCCGTACCCTTTACCAGTTGCATAAATCAGACGTGGATTAACCTCTTTCAGAGTTTCATAACCGAGCCCTAATCGATCCATCACACCTCTAGCATAATTCTCCAATACTACATCTGCTTTTTTGACTAAATCCAAAAAAAGCTCTTTCCCCTCCTCTGTTTTTA
This sequence comes from Bacillus sp. JJ634, assembly GCF_036962285.1. Classification (NCBI taxonomy): domain Bacteria; kingdom Bacillati; phylum Bacillota; class Bacilli; order Caryophanales; family Bacillaceae; genus Bacillus; species Bacillus sp. JJ634. The sequence goes on along the minus strand of NZ_JBALMU010000119.1, from coordinate 276 downwards.
AATTCAATGTAATCCCTAATTTATTGGAGTTAAACATTAAAAACTCATGGCAATCTTTTCTTCTTTTCCTTAGAGATTCACCATCCATTGGTTCCACTTTAACTACCGTAGCTCCTTGATAAGCTAACATTAAGGAACAGTATGGACCATTATATATTTGTCCTAGATCTAACACTAGTAAGCCTTCTAACGCTTGACTCATTATTTCTCCCTCCCTTTATGTGGTATTACGAATAAAATCCAATTCTCATGAAATAATTCATTTATTGTTATAAA
>NZ_JBALMU010000118.1:0-8120 GCF_036962285.1 Bacillus sp. JJ634 | reverse complement strand
ATATTTTCTTCAACAAAATCAGTTATATATACCTATTAAACCACTTTGTAATATAACTGTAATATAATTCCCGCTCTTTTGTTTGATAGAATAGGAACAAAGATATATGAGAGATTTATGGGAGGTAAACGTTCGTGAAAAAAAGTATTGTCGCTTTTTCAGCAGCAGCTCTGCTATCAGGTCTATTTGTTTCATCTGCTTCAGCCAGTACTTATACTGTCAAAAAAGGCGACACACTTACAAAAATCGCCAAAAAGTATGATCTGACTGTTAACAAGTTAAAAGAATTAAATAACTTAAAGTCTAATACAATCTATGTAAACCAAAAATTAGTGACATCTACTTCCAAAGCAAAAAAAGAAACGACAGCAGCAAAAGCAACTGTTTCTATCAAAAATGAAAAAACAACTACTTACAAAGTAGTAGCTGGCGATACATTAACTAAGATTGCAAACAAACATAATTTAACATTGGGTGAGTTGAAACAACTAAATAAATTGTCTTCTACTGTCATTAAAGTCGGGGACACATTAATTGTATCCAGCTCATCAACGGAAACCATTATTAACTTACCAGAAGAAACAAAGCCATCCGCTAATACATATAAGAATGGTCCAAGCATCGACAAAGTCATTGCAGAAGCTAAAAAGGTAATCGGTACACCCTATTCATGGGCTGGTTCAACTCCTGCAGGCTTTGATTGCAGCGGTTTGGTTTATTATGCATTTAAACAAGCCGGATATAGCATTTCTAGACATTCTTCTTCTACTTATTACGCTCTTGGCAAAAAAGTCTCCTCACCACAGCAAGGCGACTTAGTCTTTTTCGCTACAGGCTCAAACAAATCAGTTGTTAACCACCTTGGGATTTATTTAGGCAATAACCAATTCATTCATGCAAGTTCAAGCAAAGGTGTCATGATTAGCTCTGTCAACGACTCTTACTATAAAAATAGATTAATAGGCTATAAAAGATTAGACTTTTAAACCAACGAGCTTATTACCAAGCTCGTTTTTTTTTATGAAATAACTCAACATTCTATCAAAAAGGTGACCCGTATGAACAAATTAAAACTAATTCTATCCGTATTGATTTGTTTCGGAGTAGCTTTTCTGTTCTCGGAAACGGCTTCCGCACAATCGTACATCGTCAATCCGAATCAAACATATACGTATTCTAAAATGGTCAAGGATATTAAAAAATTAGAACAAGCATATCCTGACTTAGTGGATGCCAAAGTGATTGGGACCTCTGAATATGGACGGAATATTTATGCTGTCGCTCTCGGAAAAGGGGACGCAACTGTCTTTATTAACGGCTCCCATCACGCTCGCGAATGGATTACAACAACTGTTAATATGAACATGATTGATAAGTATGCTTATGCTTATGAAAAAAACAGTAAAATAAATGGGTATGATACTAAGAAAATTTTAAACAGTACAACGATCTGGTTTATCCCAATGGTTAATCCGGATGGTGTAATGTTGCAACAAACTGGGCTTACATCCTTCCCTAAACAAGATCATGCTAAGTTGATTAAAATGAATGACGGAAGCAAAAACTTTAAGCGTTGGAAAGCTAACGGAAAAGGCATTGACCTAAACCGACAATATGATGCTCGATGGAAATACCTCGGCGGCGGCTCTGTACCAAAATTCAAAAATTACAAAGGCAAAAGCCCCGAATCAGCAAAAGAAACGAAGATTGTCCTCGATTTCGTCAAAGATACGGACCCAGAAATGGCCATTTCCTATCATTCAAGCGGGCAAATCCTTTTCTGGAAATACGGGCAAACAGGCAGCCGTTATACAAGAGATCGTACACACGCTAGAAAAATCAGCAGTATGACAGGCTATCGTTTAATCTCCCCTTCTGGCTATACAGGCGGCGGCGGGTTTAGTGACTGGTTCTCCACTGTCGAAAAGAAGCCTGCTTACACAATTGAAGTAGCACCATACGCAGGAGAAACACATGTACCAATTAAGTACTTTAAAAAGATTTGGCAAGAAAACGCAGCCATTGGTTTATATACTGCCCAAGAAGGAGCCAAACTATATAACACAGAACAGCTTGCCAAAAGCAAAGCTCTAACAACAGATATTCAAACCTTTAACAAAACAGCAAAGAAACTTTCAGCGTATTATTTCACTTCTGTAAACAAAATAAGTGATTTACGCATTACAAATGCACAAACAACCCTTTATAATAAAACAAAGCAAGAAATTACGAAGCAAGAAAAAGCCATCGCCAAGCTTCCTAAAGCTTACCAATCATCAGCGAATAGCGCTTTACGAATAACTAAACTATATCGCGATCGTTACCTGACTTATCAAACAGCAATGAAGGCTGGTGAAGGCTTAGCAGATACCCACGAAGAGCTGATTAGTGCTCTTACAAAAGGAACTCTTAATACACAGACAAACAGTTTATTTACAACATGGAAAAAATCAACGAATACGACAGAAATAAAGATTTCGAAGATGTATAGTAAAAAAGTGCGTACACTCGCTCAAAAGAAATATATCGCACCTGTAGAAAAAGACTTACCAGCTGTTACAAACTTAATGGCCCGCTATACTTTACTGACTACAATTGATAAACAAGCAGATAATAAAGAATATAAAGCCGTTAAGGAACAGTTAGTGAAACTTGAGCAACTGAATCAACAAGCTGCAGCAAAAGAAAAGTTTAAACAAGCAGAAGCCTTCTTAGAGCAATGGCAGTCCGAGATTGAACAAGCTCTCCCAGTTGAAGAGCCGTCTGCAGAATCAACTGAACCGCAAGAAACGAATGAAGATGAAATAGCTGCTTAACAAAGCTAATACTAAAGGAAAAAGCGAAGGTAGAGCCCCCTTCGCTTTTTCCTTAAATCATCCCTTTTCATAGTAACAAACTAGGAGGTGTTGCAATGAGACAAGAACGTAAAAAGAAGAAAAGAAAAAATAAATGGCTGAAGTTTTTCGGCATTCTATTACTTCTGTTCCTCATTGGCGGCGGTGTATATGGCGCGATGGTTTACCAATCACTCAAAGGGGCCATCAACAGTATGCAAGGAACCGAACATAAAAGTGAGAAACGAATAGAGGATATTAAATTCAAAAATAAAGACCCTTTCTCTGTGCTCATATTAGGTGTAGATGAACGAGCAAATGATGTTGGACGCTCGGATACGATGATTGTTGTTACAGTCAACCCGAAAAAGAAATCAATGGAAATGCTCAGCCTTCCCCGTGATCTCCGGACAGAGATTGTGGGACATGGGACAACCGATAAAATGAATCATGCTTATGCATACGGCGGTATTCCAATGGCCATTAAGACGGTTGAAGCTTTTCTAGATGTCCCGATTGATTATTATATCAAGATGAATATGGAAGGCTTTCAGGATATTGTCGAAGCAGTCGGCGGAATTACGGTTAAAAATGATATGAACCTTTCTCATGGCGGCTACAGTTTCCCAAAAGGTACGATTACGTTAAATGGAAAAGAAGCACTCGTTTATTCAAGAATTCGCAAAGAAGACCCACGAGGTGATTTTGGCCGCCAAATGCGCCAACGCCAAGTGATTGAAGCGATTGTCGAGAAAGGAGCCAGCTTATCATCATTAACAAACTATCGCGGCATTTTCAAAGCTCTCGGTAAAAATGTGGAAACGAATTTAACCTTCGATGAAATGATGAGCATCCAAAATCATTACAAAAAGGCTCTAGGGTCCATTAACCAGTCGACTATTGAAGGAAATGGACAACGAATCAATGGAATCTGGTACTTAATTGTTCCAGAAGAAGAACGATTAAGGGTACAAAATCAATTAAAAGCGCATCTTGATATTCAATGATTGCGCTTTTTTCTCTTAATCAATCGTTTGATTAATAACAACTATGTTACAATTATTAAGTTCCGACAAAAATTCATGGGCTATTTTACCTGTAAATGAAAGAAAGTGTATTATATAAATAGAGCGTGTATAATTAAGTAATAATTTAATCAGTTCGCGTCGTTCTAACACTTAATTTTATTGGAGGGAATACGGAATACATGAATACTCAGGAACAAATGAATGACCTTTTAGAAAAATTGAAGGAGAACCCTCCTAAAATTATCGGAAGTTATAAAAAGCAAGGATGGGCTATAAAAGCATTAGAGAAAATCAGCAATCCTGCTGTTGAAGAGGAAGAAAACAATTTGATTACAGCAAAGGCTGTTCTTAAAGCTAAGGACGAAACGTATTATCCAGCCTTTGTAACTTTAGATATGACAAATAACGGCCAAGTTGTTGGTGTTTATTTTATCTCTGAAGAAGAGGAACAGTTTGAGTTAATTCCTTATGAACTAGCTCAACCATTTACAAATAAATCAGAAACTGAACTTATTCCCTTTACATATCGTACGCTCGAAAAGATTACTGGAGATCAAGTTCAAACAAATTGGCCAGACTTTTCTTAATTCCTCCATTTAAAATTAATGATAAAAAGACTCCTCATCAATCGATGAGGAGTCTTTGGATTTGAGCCTATCAAGCATTCGGCACGTAGACTTTCCAGCTTGATAAATTCGGATTTTTCTTCTGAACAAGCGGCTCAGGGAAAATAAACGTCCATGGCTTTGTCGTATTCGGCTGTACTTCAAAGTCATTAAGCGCAAAGCCGCCTTGACAAACTTGATCGCCATCTGCATCTTCCACAATTAATGGAAGCTGTTCAATGCTAATAGCCTTCGAACTTCCATTACGAATGAACACAGTGACAGCGAAGCTAGCATCTTCCTTCAATACAGCTTCTAGCCCCATAAAATTAACCTCGTCTTCCTTCAACTTCGGAAGATCTGCGACAATCTGCTGCAAATGTTCAATTTGCGCTTGAGATAATTGTTCTTTCCAGTTAGGCGCTAAATCCAGCTGATGTTCTGTTGGTTGAGATTTTAATTCAAACGCAATCGTCCAGCCTTCTTCTGGAATCGTATCTGTTAACAGCGACTCTTCCTCAAAGAAAAATCTCCAAGGCACACATGATAATGCTGCAAGTTCCCCCATCTCTGATAAATCAAACGAACCTTTTACAATCGGTTGACCGGCTTCATCTAATAAAACTAAATCAACCATATCAAATCGCACAGCTCGAGATAGCGTGTTACGAATGAAGGCTTCTACAAGAATATCTTCCTCAAAGCGTGTCAAACGAATTCCTGAAATGGAAAGTTGATTCGGTTTTAGAGTTGGCAGCTGTTGATGACGGAACATTAGCACGTATTTTTCTTGTGTAGAAGGCTGCCACTCTTCATGAAACACAAGCTTTGTTTGAACCGCATCTGTATCTGTTGAAACGGCTTCTTCCGCTGAAGCTGTTTCGATTTTCTCTTCAACGGCTACGTTTTCTGCTTTTTTCTGTTTCTTTCCGAATAAACCCATTACTCTTCGTCCTCCATCTGTTCTTCCAGCTCTTCTTTCACATGATCCATAAAATGAATGCTAATGCCAGATTCAATTTCATTCATTAACATGTTGAATTCATTTAGTGCTTCTTTATCGAATATTTGATACGGATCTTGCTGTCCATATCCGCTCAAGCTAATTCCTTCTTTAATGTTGCTCAAGCAATCTAAATGGCTCATCCAGTGCGTATCAATTTGCTCAAGCATAAAGCTTCTCAGATGTTGACCCAGCTCCTCATTTTCTTGAAGTGTTAAAATATAGGATTTCAACTCTTCAAACGCTGCCATTGCTCGTTCTTCCACTTGCGCTCGCTCCACATCGATTAACTCTTCTTCCTGCCAATCTAATGATAGGAACACTGAAGAAAGCTCTCTAATAAACACTTCTGGACTGCGTTCTACACCATCCTCAAGCACTTCTTCTTCAGGATAGTAAACCGCAACAAGTCGACGAATATATTTTTCCATATATTCTAGTAAAATAGAAAACATTTCTTCCGTCTCAAGGTCTAAGATACGATCGCGCATGGAATAAATAATTTTACTTTGTTCATTCAACGGGTTTTCCAGCTTTAATAAGTGGTTACGAGCAGACTGATGCATATATTCAATCGTTTCTTGCACTTTCTTCATATACTTATCAGGTGCTGGTGATAGCACAAGCCCTTCTGCGTCTGTTTTTACCTTACTTACATAACGTTCATGTTGTTCTTCATCATAATATGTAAACAAATCATCTTCTAATGAAATAATAAATTGTGAATTCCCTGGATCTCCTTGACGTCCAGCTCGACCGCGAAGCTGCATGTCGATTCGTTCGCTTTCATGACGCTCTGTCCCTAGAATATATAAACCACCCAATTCTTTTACTTCATCGTCTAATAAAATATCCGTACCACGGCCTGCCATATTAGTCGCAATCATCACTTGGCCTTTTTGCCCTGCCTTCACGATAATTTCCGCTTCATCTGCTTCTGTTTTTGCATTCAAGACAAGATGTTTAATGTTTTCTTTCTTCAAGTGAATGGACAGCTCTTCCGATTGTTCGATAGACGTTGTTCCAATTAAAACCGGGCGCCCTACACTGTTCACCCGCTTCACTTCAGAGACAATTTTCTTCATTTTACTTGCTTGATCTTTATAAATTAAATCAGGTGCATCGATTCGTAAAATTGGTTTATTCGTCGGAATTGTAACGACTGGAAGCTGATACGTTTCCCAAAATTCCTTTTTCGATGGCGTTGCACTTCCTGTCATTCCTGACAACATGCTGTATAAACGGAAATAGTTTTGCACGGTAATCGTCGCTTGCGTTTCATTCTCTTCCGTAATTTCTACGCCTTCCTTCGCCTCAATCGCTTGATGTAAGCCCTCACTAAAGGAGCGGCCTTCCATCACTCGGCCTGTGAACTTATCGATTAATTCGATTTTGCCATCTTTGATAATATAATCCACATCACGCTTCATAATTACGTATGCTTTCAAGGATTGAAGCACATTATGAAGCAGCTCTTGATGCTCTGGATCATATAAATTATCAATCCCAAACGCTTTTTCAATCTTATTTGCACCTTCGTCTGTTAAAAACGTATGCTTTGTTTCTAGAAACACTTCATAGTCTACGTCTTTCTGGAACGTTTTCATAATTTGTGCTGTAATCGCAAACAGCTCTTGACCTTCGCTTGATTTGCCAGCAATAATTAACGGCGTTCTCGCTTCGTCAATTAAAATACTATCAATTTCATCAACAATCGCGAAGTTATGCCCACGCTGTACTTTAGCTTCTTTATAAAACACCATATTATCACGTAAATAGTCGAAACCAAATTCCGTTCCAGTACCATATGTAATATCCGCTGCATAGGCTTCTCTTTTAGAAGAAGTGTCCATTTGAGATATATTTAAACCAACGGTCATTCCAAGCATTTCGTGAACTTGGCCCATAATCTCTTTATCACGGCTTGCTAAATATTCATTAGCGGTAATGATATGAACGCCTTTCCCTTCTAACGCATGCAAATAACTAGGTAAAGTAGAAACGAGTGTTTTCCCTTCCCCTGTATTCATTTGCGCAATCGAGCCTTCATTTAATACAAACCCGCCAATTAATTGCACATCATAATGACGCAAGCCTAATACACGTTTCGCTGCTTCACGAACAACAGCAAACGCATCACATTGAATATCTTTTAACGTCTTGCCTTCAGCTAACATTGCTTTAAACTGATCTTTCATACCGCGCAACTCTTCGTTAGAGTATGCTTCATATTTACTTTCTAAACTATTAACTGTATCGACAAGCTTATAAATGCGTTTTAAATCTTTCGAACTATCATTAAATAGTTTTTTCACACTAGATAACATAGAGTTTTCTCTCCTAATTACTTCTATTAGTTGACACTAGTCAAATTATATCATAATTAGCTATATCCTGGTCAGATGTAAAAAATAACTAATCGTTATCCATAGGTCTAGATACCCATCCTTAGGTACAAAAGAGTGGGATGTGAGTTATCAACAGAGTTGCACACATCTTATCCACAGTTCGAAAAGTCGCTGTGACATGACTCCGATGACGGACATTTTCCTGGCTGGATTTCTCCATTTGGTCCTTCATGACCTCGATGAAGGACATTTCCCCAGCTAGATTCCTCATTTTTGTCCTTCATTGAGGTTAGTCTAAAAAG
>NZ_JBALMU010000117.1:0-21909 GCF_036962285.1 Bacillus sp. JJ634 | reverse complement strand
GCCCTTTTTTCACCTTATAAAATTGTAATTTTTTTAATCACAACATCTTCTGCCGGTTTGTCACCATATGTTGTTTCCACATTTGTGATAGTATCTACAACATCCATGCCTTCAATAACTTGTCCAAAAACAGTATGTTTGTGGTCTAACCATGGTGTACCGCCTTGTTCCATGTATGCTTTAATCATTTCTTCCGGGTACCCTGCTTGCTTCATTTGCTCTCCCATACGTACATCTACATGCGGAGCTTGTACAATAAAGAATTGGCTTCCGTTTGTACCAGGGCCTGCATTTGCCATAGAAAGCGCACCGCGAATGTTGAATGCATTCATAGCGAACTCATCTTCAAAAGGAGCACCCCAAATACTTTCTCCACCCATACCAGTACCAGTTGGATCTCCACCTTGAATCATGAAATCTTTAATAACACGGTGGAAAATAATCCCTTCATAGTAGCCGTTTTCAGCATGTGTTAAGAAGTTTTCAACTGCTTTTGGAGCTACTTCCGGGAACAATTTAATTTTGATATCCCCAAGTGTTGTTTGCATCAACACTGCTTTTTCATTCGCTTGCACTTCTGTTGTTAATTGTGGAAAATTCGTCATCCATTATTCCCTACTTTCAATAATAGTGTTAAAAAATATTATCCATTTTAACCTTCATTTGTACACTTTACACGATTTTGATAAAAAAAGCATCTGAAAAGAAGTGCAAAACCTCTCAGTCAATCTGATGTTAAAAATGCTCTGATTCAAGTATGATAAAAGGAGTAGAAACAGAAAGGTGGAAAGCATATGCCAGTAGTTGAAGTAAAAATCGGAGAAATTGTGACAGCCATTAATAAAACAGGAAAATATATCGGAGAAGTCACTGAAGATCGCGGAAATGCCTATCTCGTCCGCATTTTAGCTGTTTTAAAACATCCGATGCAGGGTGATCTGCACAATCCAAGACAAACAGAAGTGACCATGTTCCATCAACGTCGTGCTCTTGCTTATCGAGAACAAACGAATGTCCCTAAAAACATGGTCAAGCCATATGAAGGGGAAATCCCAGATTACCAAGCCTCATTACGAGAAGCTGTAACAACGATGAAGGAAGCTCTCGCTAAAGAGGAGACAGACTTTAACAAACTTAGCCTACAGCAACTTGAAGAGTTAGAAGCAGATTATTTTAAATAAAGTGAAACTTCCATCAGTGGGGATTTTCTTTCATCCCCACTGATGGTTAGTTGAACCAATCGGATCTTTACGGGCAGTTGTCCCCCATCTATCTTCTTTATTTCCTCATAAGCTTGAAGTGGGGGCTTACTGCCCGTTAAGTATGGGATAACGTGATAAAAAGCCAAATCAATAATCGTTGATTTGGCTTTTTATAACGCTAAATGATTTAATACTTTAGATAGATCAATACGATCGCCAATCGTTGTTGGCTCATGTTTCTTCATATAACTTTTATCCTTTTCAATCAATTTAAAAATATTATACGTCGTTAAAGCATCATCAAGCGCACGATGATGTTTGCCTGTCCCTTCTTTTCCGTAAGCCTGTACAGCTTTCCACAAACCAGTTTGGTTTTGATCACCGAAGAACCGTTTGTACTCCATACATAAGTCAACTTGTTTTCCCTTAAATGGAAACTCCACTCCTGCCTTTTGGCAATTTTGTTTCAACACTTTCATATCCATATTTCCCCACGTAACGACTGTCGTCATTGGATAATCCGCTTCCATTTTCTTGAACAAATCGACTAGCTCCGTAAAAGGCATGCCGCTTTCAACTTGACTTTGATGAACACTCAAAAATTTCTTGCACCGATCCGTTAATGTTTTAAACTTACTTGGAGCAACAAATGAAGAAAACTGCTCTTTGACGGAATCATTTACAACGGATACATAACCAACTTCAATGATTTCCGGATAAAATCCAACTGGATTCCCTCTCCCTTCTGGCATCGTAAATTCAAAGTCAATAAAGACATAGTGCTGTTTCTCCATACTTCTCCCCCCTTTATCATGATTTTACCAAATATTATAGCAGAACAATTTAAAACTTTTCAGTTAATTCCTGCAATTCGTGAATAATTTTCTGTAAAATTTTTCAACATTTTTTCCCATTTTTCATGTATACTTTAGCTATACACGGTAATTTCCACCAAAATACCATATTAAAACTATATTAGTTAGGAAGTTGGACTATGCGCAAGTTTCTTGGCTCTCTCTTTATCTTTTCCCTTATCCCTCTTGTAACAGGATTAATCTTTTTAGCCTCTCAAGAGTGGAACAAGGCTGAAAGCGTTCAAAAAGTACTCGATGACAAAATTTCTATCGATACGATTCAGTTAGAAGAAACAAGTTATATGACAGACAACCAAGGCAAGATTATTAGTGAAATATCGTTAGCGAAAAATCGGGTAAATCTAAGTGACGAAGAAATTCCAACGTTTTTAAAGGATTTATTTGTCACTATAGAAGATCGACAATTTTATCATCATGAAGGCATTGATGCTGTAGCCATTAGCCGTGCAGTTCTTGTAAATAGTCAGAGCACCTCCATTGAACAAGGCGCAAGTACGATTACCCAGCAGCTTGCTCGAAATGTGTATTTGACACATGAAAGAACATACGACCGAAAAATCACTGAGCTGCTCTACGCCTATCAAATGGAACGATTGTTTTCGAAAGAAGAGATTCTAGACTTGTACATCAATGCAATTTACTTTAACAACGGCACATATGGCATTGAAGCCGCTTCTCAATTTTATTTCAATACATCTGCTCAGAAGCTGTCAAAAGCCCAATTAGCCTTTTTAGCAGCAATTCCGAATAACCCCGAGCGCTATAATCCGCTCAAGCATTTTAAAGCGACGAAAAATCGACAAGAGCGCATTTTACGACAAATGGTTGAAGCAGAGTTTTTATCTGAGAACCAATACAAAAAGCTTGTTCAAGAAAAAATCACCTTAAACGTTCGTACAAAAGTGGATAACTATCCAGACTATGTGACGTATGTGCACCATGAACTAAAGCAATTAGTAGCTGCTAGAGAAGGATTGACAGCAAGACTTGCGAGCAAGGACCAAACTGTACGTAAACAAGCAGAAAAACAACTACAAACTAAAGTTACAAAACTATTAAACTCTGGAGTAACTATCCATACAGCTCTTGATCCACACTTGCAAACAACTGCCAAGCAAGCGCTAAATAACGGAATCGCTTACGGTGATATTGAAGGAGCTGCCGTCGTTATACAACATCATACGCAGGAGCTTGTCTCTTTGATTGGGGGAAAGAATTATAAAAAAAATTCTTTTAATCGCGCTTATCAAAGCTACCGTCAACCAGGCTCTGCTATTAAACCATTGCTCGTTTATGCACCGTATATCGAAAAAACCGGGGCCTCTGTATACTCTCAAGTAAGCGGGGCTAATTATTGTAAAAACGGCTATTGTCCACAAAACTACGGAGGGGCAACCTATGGCATGGTTCCTTTAAAAACAGCATTTGCTCGTTCTTATAATACACCAGCTGTTCGTCTCCTTGATGCAACAGGCATTGATACAAGTTTCGAATATCTAGATGCATTTCAATTTGAACAAGTAAGCGAGCGAGATCATCTCTTAACAGCCGCTGTTGGTGGCTTCACCTATGGAATGAGCCCACTCGAACTAACTCGCGCCTTTACATCCTTTTACGACGGCAGCTATCAGCCTGCTCGAGCTATTGTTAAAGTAACAGACCGCGAAGGAAAAACTCTTTATAAATGGAAAGACAAACAAAAGCAAGTCTGGAGCCCAGCAACCGTCGCAAAAATGCGTGAGCTATTACATGAAGTAACCGTTAGAGGTACAGCAAAAGCAGCTTATTTTCCAACAGGTTATATCGGAGGCAAAACAGGAACAACAAACGGCGTAAAAGATATATGGTTTGTTGGTTTAACAGACAGCTATACGACAGGTGTTTGGGTTGGTCGAGATCAACCTTCTAGTATTGAATCGATTTACTACTCCTCACCACATGTTCGGATTTGGCGTAATATTAGCCAACAAGCAGAAGCAAGATAGCCTGTCCGATTTCGGACAGGCTATCTTTATTTGGATTTTTTAAATAGGTAAACTATTAATTATGCTGTTATAAAGTTTTAATACAGAGTACGCGACAACTAATAAAAAGATTGACCATATGAAAATATGAAAGAAGATTAAACCAATTAATCCTAACAAACTTAAATTTGTTGAAACTTTATACACAAAATAAATGAAAGCCGCGACATTTGTTAAAAGAAAAATGACGAGCAGTCCCATAATTGACTGAGTACTTACTAAAGACACTGTAGCACCAACTACATAAATAATCGTCCCCATTCGAATACTCTTTAAGCCCGTTCCCTCCGAATCCTTCGAAAAAAGCAGCAAAGACATTTCAACCATCGTATCCAAAAGTAGCTTTAATGCCGAAAACAGCATGAAGAAAACAAGAAACATTACAACTAATAAAGCTATTTTAATACCTGTTTCCGAAAAGAACTCCAACATTCCTTGATAAAGCCCTAAACTATCAAATAAATCTAACAACTTTATTTCACAATAAAGCCCAAACGATAAACTAAATAATACAACCGTAATAAACGGAAAATAACCGAAAAAATATGTATTCTTCATGCCCAATCCTCCAAAAAAACAGTGTGCCTCCCTTCACCAAACACACTGATTTTTATTTATCCACACTTTTACCCACACTTAATCCACAGTTTAAAAAGTCACTGTGACACAACTGCCAATGTACAGCGAGAAACGCAAATAAGTTTGTCTTGTTCATCGCGAATCTTCACGTCCCAAACCATTGTTTTGCGGCCGCGGTGAAGAATGGTTCCTTCCGCAATGACCTGCCCTGAACGTTTTCCTCTTATATGATTAGCATTGATTTCTAGACCGACTACTGCTTCCTTTGTTTGATCCACCAGATAAAAACCCCCAACGCTCGCTACCGTTTCTGCAAGTGCGACAGATGCGCCTCCGTGCAATAATCCAAACGGCTGCCTTGTTCTTTCATCCACTGGCATTGTCGCAATTACTTTCCCCTCACTTAACTCTTTAATTTCAATCCCTAGTGAATTCATTAAAGTTCCTTCTACATTTCTTTCCATTTTCTACACCTCATTTTCTTTTTATTTCTTAATTGTACATATAATCCCATAAACTTACAAAATATTAAAAAAGAAAATACAAAAAAACTGATGCTGCAGTTCACAAACATCAGCATCAGTTTTCTTATTGGGCTAAAATATCCTTTAATTCCGACCAATCTTTCAATCTCGGAACTTTTACCTTTTGATTGTATGGATTGTCTTTTGCATAAACCTTTGTTGGAATCTCTAATAATGTTTCTAGCACCGCTGGCTTATCATCAAAATAGTAATCTAATTGTAAGTCCAGAATGATTTCTATCTTTTCCTGATCCTTCATTCCACAATAAAAATGGTCCTCTCGAAAAGGAAAGCCATGTTTAATTAACCACTGTTTCGTGCGTTCACTATGTTCTTTCTTTCTTGCTGTAATATAAAAAATCTCATGCCCCTCACGGTCGAGCTTTTGTAACATATCTAGTGCCCCTTCAAAAATTGGACAACCTGAATAATAAATTTCATCCGCTAAACTATTCCACAGCTTGCCGCCCTCTTCTCCAGTCAAACCAAACGCTTTGTGAATCTCCAATGTGTTAATTGTTTGTAACACATCTAAACTTACATTTTGATTCAATTTCTGATTATATAATTGAAACGCATATCCTCGTAAATCAATAAGCGTATCATCAATATCAAAGCCAAATTTCACACTAATCCCCCTAAGCTAACACCACAAATTGCGAAGCAAAAGACTCTTCCTTCTCAATTTGTATCGCTTGTAATTTTGCTACTTCTTCTTTTCGTATTGTAGCACAATTAAGTAAATCCAGCTCCGCAATATAGTCTTTATTGATTAATTCTGCTAATACATCTGCATCCTTCATAGCACTATTTAAACCAAAAGCACCAGTCGGAGTCATCGTATGTGCAGCATCCCCAATCAAAGCAACACCATGTTTCCCCCACATTTCAGAGGAACTGCTATATACATCTAATAAAACAAAGTCTTCCCATGAGCGAATATTCTGCAAAACAGAATCTTTAAGCACCGGGAAAGCTTGCACAAGTTGGTCAATGAATGGTTGAAACGGCTGCTTCCGCAACTGTGGATAAGAGCCTTGTTCAATATTCCAGCCAATTTGGATAAATCCTAAAGCTTGTGTAAATAAAGATAGCTGCTTTCCGTTAATAAGGGCCATTTTAATAGCAGGCTCCCAACCGATTGGTGCCGGGATTCTCGCCCAAAGCAAATCATAGCCATGCTTTCGAACCGTTACATCAATATCGGCTTTTTTCCGCACTGTTGAATATCGTCCATCCGCTCCAATAACAAGTTTACTTCTTACAACAATCTCTTTGCCGTCTTTTATCGCTTTAACGCCATTATAAAGTCCTGTTTCATCTTCTAATAACTCAGTTACCTTTGTATTCATCAATAAAGTGAAGGAATCATATTTCTGTGATTCTTTTACTAATACTTTTAATAAATGAGCTTGAGGCACATGAATACCTAAATGGCCAACTTTTGAGTCTGGAAGGATTTTTTTCACCAATTGACCATCCTGCCAATATTCCAATTGCTTCATGCGTAATAATCCTAATTCCTCAACGGCCGAGAATAAACCATGTTTCTTTAAAATCGCTTCGCCTTCTTCATTTAAATGCTCGCCACGAAACGCCTTCCCCATCCCTGCATAGCGTTCAATCAAAATAACAGAAACATTTTTCTTCGCTAATAAATATGCAAGTAAAGCACCACCTGGACCAGCACCGACAATACATACATCACTGTAATACA
The DNA here is from genome assembly GCF_036962285.1 of Bacillus sp. JJ634. Lineage (NCBI taxonomy): Bacteria > Bacillati > Bacillota > Bacilli > Caryophanales > Bacillaceae > Bacillus > Bacillus sp. JJ634. Next base: position 14,988 of record NZ_JBALMU010000117.1, on the reverse strand, counting down.
TCATCTATCTATCCTCACCTTGATTCGGATAAGCGGTAATACGCAGGTCCTCACCGAATGTATCAACTTTATCAAAAGTTACATTCCATGCCTCATCCATACTATCTACATCAAGTCCGGTAAATGGCGTTAACGAATTTCGACCTCCAAGTAACTTGGGAGCAATATAAATAAAATATTTATCAATCAAACCAGCTCTTAAAAATGAAGCATTCACTTCTCCGCCACCTTCGACTAAAAGTTCCGTAATGCCTTTTTTATAGAGCTCAGCAAGCATAGCTTTTAAATCCAGTCCCGATTCTGTTTTAGCAACGAAAATAAACTCCACACCTTTTGCTTGCAGTGCCTCAAGCTTTGTTTGATCAGCTGTGTCCGTTGTTACAATGATAGTCTTCGCTTCATGTGTCTGAACTACAACAGCATCAAGCGGTGTACGCAATTCACTATCTAAAATAACACGCACCGGATTCTTACTGCCGCCTTCAGGAAGACGAGTCGTCAAAGATGGGTTATCAGCTAACACCGTACCCACTCCAACTAAGATACCGTCTACTTCATTGCGAAGCTGATGAACGGCATGGCGGGATTGTTCACCTGTAATCCATTTAGAATGCCCAGTATGTGTCGCTAACTTACCGTCTAATGTCATTGCAAATTTAGAAATAACAAATGGACGGTTTTTAAGCATATTGTGGATAAATACTTCATTCAAACGTTTTGCTTCTTGCTCTAACACACCGACTTCGACTTCAATTCCGGCATTTCGTAACAATTCAATCCCTCGTCCAGCCACTTCTGGATTCGGATCTTGCATAGCGACTACAACGCGGCTCACACCCGATTCTTTTACAAGATTCGCACACGGAGGTGTTTTACCATAATGTGAGCAAGGTTCTAATGTAACATACAAAGTCGCACCTTTCGCATAATCCCCCGCCATTCGAAACGCATGAACCTCCGCATGCGGCTCACCTGCTTTTCGATGGATACCTGTCCCTGCAATAACACCATCTTTCACAATAATCGCTCCAACAAGCGGATTTGGATGGGTTTTCCCTCTCGCACTTTTGGCTAAATCTAGTGCTAGCTGCATATAATACTGATCTGTATTCATCTAATTCCGCACTCCTTATCCTATCAAAGTAGAGTTCTTCTGACGCATATGCCCTGATTTCTGAACCTTCGTATCTAAATAGAAACGATTGTATTCTGTTAATCCGCCCCATAGCGGGATATGGTGATTAGCTGTTAATCCGTGCTCTTGCAAAGCAGCAAGCTTTTTCGGATTATTTGTAATAAGCGTAACAGGCTTTTCTCTTAACGTCTCTAACACGCGAATCGCATCTTCATACGAGCGCGTATCATCTTCAAATCCAAGTGCATGATTCGCTTCAACCGTATCGTATCCTTCTTGTTGTAAAAGGTAAGCAAATGATTTAGAAAACAAACCAATTCCTCGTCCCTCATGGTCGGCTAAGTAAAAAATAGCTCCACAGCCATGCTCTGCAATCATTTTCATCGATTGATGAAGCTGATAGCCACAATCACAACGCTGACTGCCAAAAATATCACCTGTATGACAAATGCTGTGCATTCGAATCAAAGCATCATCCGAATTGGCAAAGTCACCATATACAAGAACTGACGACTGCTGGCCAAAGGCTAAGTTCGCAATTGCAAGTGAATCAAGAACAGCTTCTTTTGTGTTAACACCGGCTTCTAATGAATGCCATGTATACCACTGAAAAGTAACTTCCAAATCTTGCTGTTGAATCGGCAATCGAACTGGACCAACTAGACACAAGTCTGCTTTTCCAGGTGTTTGAATCATCTGCATCTTATCTATTAAAAGTTCTTTCGTTTCTTTTGTTATTTTCATAGTATAATCACCTATTTTATATTTTGAAATTCCTTCATTTACTCACTCACTTACTTTATGTAAGTAAGTATATAACTATAAACTATACACGTCAAATGCAATATGTGCTATATGAACACTTTATATATCCTAACAAATGGATAGAATCCAAGCACCCTACAAGCATAATCACTTACCTCTATACATATTGTAAATAAAAATCGGTTCGAAAGGAGAACAACTTATTGGAAGAACTTCCACGTTTTCATCATGCTCCTTTAATTCCGGTGACTTATGACCATCTATATCGAACAACAAATCCCGCTCAGCTACGCCCCTCATCGACTGCAAATCCCGATTTATTAATAAAATCAGCTAAATTATCCCAAATTTTACTACAAGATGCCAAAAAAGTCATTGATACGCTCGCCAACTCTAAACCATTTGCCGAGCGACTTATGAATGCCGCTCAGCAATCTAAAAAATCAGTCGTCACCGATATGATTCAAAAAATAGGTGTTCATACCGTTCCTGACATTAATTATAATCCAGAAGGCATCCGCTTAGATTTTTATCCCAAAACAGGTGAAGATTACTGTCACATTATTATAAACCTAAAATGGATGCATGTTTAAGCTAATATTGACCGGCACATTTATTTCTAATTGTATATGGAAACGAAGTATAAATCGAATCTCTACACTCAAAAAGAAACCGAAGCTCGACTAGAACTTCGGTTTCAATCAGCTATTCTCTGCCTCAAATCGCTCAACGAGCAATGCCAATGTACGTGTCATTACTCCTGTTGCTCCTGCTGGTCCTAAATCATTCGCACTGATTGTTGTAGATGTCCCGGCAATATCCAGGTGAACCCATGGTGTTTCTTCAGCAAATTCACCAATGAATGCACCGCCCATAATAGCGTGACCTGCTCCACCCGGAGAATTATTCAAGTCAGCAATTTTACTATTGCGCACGCGCTCTTTATCTTTTTCTGTAATAGGCAGTCGCCACATTGGTTCTCCAGCTTCATAAGATGCTTGCAGCACTTGTTCAAAGAACATCTCATGATTCGTCATCGCACCTGTCATATCATTCCCCAATGCCGTAATCACGCCACCTGTTAATGTCGCTACATCGACTAAATACTCAGCTCCATGATGCTTCGCATACGTAACAGCATCCGCTAGCACCAGCCGTCCTTCTGCATCCGTATTTAACACTTCAATCGTTTTTCCGTTCATTGAAGTAATCACATCATCCGGTTTAAACGCTTCCCCGCTAATCATATTATCTGTTGATGGAATAACAGCCACAACATTCTGTTCAGGCCCTAGTTCACCGATAATCTCCATTGCACCTAGTACAGCTGCTGCACCACCCATATCTGTTTTCATTCCAACAATACCTGTTTTTGTTTTTAACGAATAACCGCCCGTATCAAACGTAATGCCCTTTCCAACTAACCCAATGACATCTTTCCAATCTTCTCTTCCTTGATACTTTAATACAATCATCTTTGGCGGCTCATTCGACCCTTGATTCACAGCTAAAAGCGCCCCCATACCTAATTTAAGCATATCTTCCTTCTCAAGAATTTCCACTTCAAAATTATAACGATCAGCTAACTGTCTAGCATAATCAGCTAAGTCTGTTGATGTTAGCAAATTTCCTGGTGTGTTTACAAGCGTACGTGCTGAATTCGTCGCTTTCCCAAATACTCGCCCAACATGTAAAGAGGCACCAATTTCCTCCTTGTCCCCTTCACTGTATATAGTAAACGATTTGACAAACTTCTCTACTTGATTCGACTTTTGCTTGTAACCATTGAATTTATAGGTCGCAAGCATAAAAGCTTCTGCAAAAGCGTGCCCTGCATCTAACTCATCCACTTTCTCTGTCGTAAACGTATCTAAGGCAACAGAAAGTGAGGTTGCCCGAGAAGCTTGAATAGCTTTACTTACTTTTCCAAACGCTTCGCGAAGCTCTTCAAATGTTAAGTCTTTTTTCTTCCCAAGACCAACAAAGATTAGCTTCTTGGCAGCAATCATGCCTAACGTATGTATCGTCGTAATCGACTTTTTCTTTGCTGAAATCTCACCTTCCTTTACTAACTCGGTTAACTGCCCATTCATTTTCTTGTCTGCCGCCTGACCAACTTTAGTGAACTTATTTGGTTGATCAAATATTCCAATTAACAAACACTCTTCATGTTTCGTTAAATCAAGCGTCCCGTGAACTGTGAACATACTGGTTCCTCCTCTAGCTTTTTCTATTAGTATAACGGATTTTCTATTTTCCAAATACTACACAGCTTACTTTAAGCCAATAGCTGTATAAACGAAAAACAAAGCGATTGAAAAAATTTATTCAAATTTCATATAAAGAATGACTGTAAGCGAAATATTAAGCAGGAATCGACATATTTTCATGGAAGTAAGTAATATACATCAGTCAGTGTGAGAGAAAGGGGTTAATCTCGATGGACATATTTTTGAACTTTCCCATTATAGCTTCTTTAGTGGCCATCTTCTTTGCTCAATTTATTAAAGTCCCAATTCATTACATAGCGGACCGCAAAATGGATTGGTCCTTGCTCACTTCGACTGGAGGCATGCCTAGTTCTCACTCCGCTGCAGTAACGGCTCTTGCAATTGCGGTAGCGATTGAAAACGGACTGGATTCACCTGTTTTTGCTGTTGCTACCATTTTCGCGATTATTACAATGTTTGACGCTACAGGAGTAAGGCGCCAAGCCGGAGAGCAGGCTGTTGTTCTCAATCAACTTGTTACAGATTTTAACATATTAGTCGATCAAGTAAAGAACTGGCAAAAAAAAGAAGAGCAGCAAAAACAACATCAATTAAAGGAATTGCTTGGCCACAAGCCGATTGAAGTTTTTTTCGGTGCATTAACAGGAGCGTTCATTGCCTTCATTCTCTATTATTTTGTCTTTAAAGGGTAGGTGCATTTCTATGAAAATTATTTCGATTTGTCCGAGTAATACAGAACTTTGTGTATATCTTGGCATTGAAAATCAACTTATTGCTATTGATGATTATTCAGATTGGCCCGATTCTATTCAACATCTTCCAAAGGTTGGCCCGGATTTATCGATTAACCTGGACCTTGTCCAGTCGTTGAAACCAGATTTAGTGCTTGCTTCGCTAAGTGTTCCAGGAATGGAAAAGAACATTGAAGGCCTGCAGGAACGTGGAATTCCTCACCTGACTTTTAACCCGCAGTCTCTTGAAGATATCGCTCAAGACCTGCTTACATTAGGAGAAGCTGTTGGATTATCCAAGAAAGCAGTTGAACAAGCAACTCAATTTAGAGCTACTATTCAACGTTATAAAGAGATTTCCGATACAATTGAACAAAGACCATCGCTCTATTGGGAATGGTGGCCAAATCCCCTCTTCACTCCCGGTCGTATCAACTGGCTCACGGAAATCAGTCGACTCGCTGGGGGGTATAATCTATTTGAAGACGTCGATTTAGCAAGTGTTACTGTATCCTCAGAAGATGTTTTATCCCGCGATCCCGATTATATTTGTCTAGCTTGGGTCGGTGTTCCTTTAAAAAGAATTAATCCAAAAATCGTTCGAAAACGAGAAAATTGGGCAGACCTTGCCGCTCTACAAAATGACCGTATTTTCATTATGGAAGAGCCGCTCTACTGCCGACCTTCTCCTCGATTGTTAGACGGACTCGAAAAACTAGCCGCCATTTTGCATCCTGAAAAGTTCTGTAAAGAAAGACCTGTGACGTAACATCACAGGTCTTTCTAACACTTATAATCTTAACCACACTTACATGACCATAAGGCTTCCTCTCCAAACGATGAAGAAACAAAGAAAATAAGTGGAGATTAACTATAGGAGAGCCCCCTGCCTATACCCTACTCCGGCTTTTTACCCAGGATTTGCTCACGAAATACTTGCATATTCTCTGCCTCATTTAATTGATTTAATCGAGCTTCCGACAACGTTCCTTTACCTACTTCAACCACATAAACCTCTACAGTTTTTTTACCCCATTCATTATATACATCCTGAACGGTTTCATAATATAAATCGAGCCGATTCCCTTTAATAGCACTGCCTGTATCGGCGACCACTCCATAACCATATTCAGGAATAAACAAAATTGTTCCTACTGGGAAAACCGTTAAATCTGCAGCAATCGTTGAATATAAATCCCGCTTTACTTTCACACCTGAATATGTAATTCCGTAAGCAGGACTATCAGGATTTTTTCCTGTTGATTCATATCCTGCCGTATAACCAGTTGCAACTACTTGATGTTTTGGATACTGAGAAAAATTAAGTTCATTCTCCAATGTTTGAACAGCCTGTATCGATTTCGGTTTAGAGGTTGTTGTTTCATTTCGATTTTCACTAGCTAATACGTGCTTAAGTATTGGGGGCGTTCCCCCTGTCACATGCTCAATTGTGGTTTGAATAGCTAACAGAAAGACAACCATAATAGCAATTCTCTTCCCGACATACATCAGCTTTCTCACTACCATTCCTCTCCTCTCACTTCCATTATTCCTTTCCTTGAATAGAAGGAAATATTCATAAAAGTGAAGGATTTATCTTATCTTTTTTAAGAGTGGCTAATGATAGGACTCTGTATTATATGCCATAAATTACAACCAATAAAAAAAGACCGTCATACAATTGACAGCCTCGTCTATTAAAACATTTGATATCCTTTTTTTCTTAATAGCTTAATTGTAATACCTGCACATATCCCTCCTAATAGCCCGCTTGATAAAATAATAATATCTGCCATATGTAACGCAGCAAAATTCAACCCTAGTTGCTTCAAGGATTCAATAGGCTGTCTCACATATTCAATCAACTTAGACTGATTCACGATAAGAATCGCAACGATTGGAAATAAAATGACCATAACCCACGAAGAGCGGAACAACATATTCAGTAAAAAGCCAATGCCAAAGAACAGAACAAAAAATAAGACAATCGAAATTAATAAAACGGGTAATGGCATACTTGCCCTCCTTTATGAAGCCTCTAAATATGGTTAAACAAATAATTTATATGACGTATAACCAAAATGATCGCCAGGGTTCAATCCTGTACGTACTTGTTGCAGGGCTTCTAGATTATACGAAAATAGCTCCTCCAATAAAATCGATTGTTTTCCTTCTTTGAGTAATTCTTGTGGCTGAACAAATTTTGCTTCATATAATTCCTCAAGCTGAGCCTGTACATCCATATTTAATGGCTTTAACCGAAACAGCAGCATATTGTCACTAATTTCTCCTTTAAGTACACCGCTTCTCAGACCAACGATGCCTTCAATCTCAGTAGCAATACCTGTTTCCTCTAATACCTCTCGAATGACTGCTTCATCTACTGTCTCATTTTCCTTTACAAAACCTGCCGGAAGCGACCAGACACCTTTTAACCCACCATATCGTTTCTTTACAACCAACCATTCTCCCTGATCTGATATGACAATTCCCGATACAGCCAACCATACATTTCGACATCTCTCCTGCATTGTACAACCCCTGCCTTTATGTATATTTTAAACAGAAATGGGAAATATTCAAGTTGCAACTTCAAAAAGAAAATGACTCTGTAATGATGAAGTGTCACTTTAGTGTATATTTTTCCTCTTCCTGTCACAAATTAAATACTTAGTCCTGTTATAGACTCTTTTGATTTATTTTAGCTGAACATCTTTAAATCAACCATTTTATCCCTCACTTAACGGACAGTAAGACCTCTATCTTAACATTCTGAGGAAATAATAAGATAAGTGAGGGATGAAGGAAAACCATATTGATGGAAGTTTTACTTGATGCCATATAATTTTAAACCTTTATAAATGACCAAATTTATCCTATAATCCAAATCATTATATGGTAAAATAAGTAATATATTTTCTGGAATACACAAATAGCTAAGACGGAGGGATACGCGTGAAAGTGAACGAAAAAGTATATGATATTACGATTATTGGCGGTGGACCAGTAGGACTGTTTACGGCTTTCTATGGCGGTATGAGACAAGCATCTGTAAAAATTATTGAAAGTCTACCTCAATTAGGCGGTCAATTATCTGCGCTTTACCCCGAAAAATACATTTATGATATTGCAGGCTTTCCCAAAATTCGCGCACAAGAACTGATTAACAACTTAAAAGAACAAATGTCCAAGTTCGAACAAACAATCGTCTTAGAGCAATCGGTCCAAAAAGTTGAAAAGCTTGAAGAAGGACACTTTAAATTAACAACCGATCAAGAAATCCATTACTCCAAAGCCATTATTATTACAGCTGGCAACGGCGCCTTTCAACCTCGTCGAATTGAGATAGAACACGCGGAGCAATACGAAGGTAAGAGCCTTCACTACTTTATTGATAATTTAAATGATTTTGCCGATAAAAAAGTAGCAGTATTTGGAGGCGGAGATTCGGCAGTCGATTGGGCACTTATGCTTGAACCAATTGCTAAGCAAGTTACCCTTATCCATAGACGTGATAAATTCCGCGCTCACGAACATAGTGTAGAAAATGTAAAGAAATCAAAAGTACACATTCAAACTCCTTATGTGCCCGTTGAATTCATTGGTACAAACGATCAAATTAACACCGTCATTCTTAAACATGCAAACGGAGAAGAAACGCAAACTCTTGATGTCGATGCAGTCATTGTTAACTATGGTTTCGTCTCCTCACTTGGCCCTATTAAAGAATGGGGACTTACCATTCAAAAAAACAATATTGTTGTAAATTCCAAAATGGAGACAAATATCCCTGGAATTTACGCAGCTGGTGATATTGCCACCTATGATGGCAAAGTAAAATTAATCGCCAGCGGATTTGGTGAAGCACCAGTCGCGGTCAATCACGCCAAACAATTTATCGACCCAACCGCAAAAGTCCAACCAATGCATAGTACGTCTATGTTTTAAACACAAAAGACGGAAACCACTAGATAGCTAAAAGTGGACCGAAGCGTTGTACTTTTACGAACGGCACTATACACCAAATATCCCAAAATGATAAAAGCAAAAGAGGATATTATTCGCGGGGATAGTCAATTAAGTGAATAAAATAAGACGGGAACAGGTCAAATCTGTTCCCGTTTGTTATGTTTAGGGTTGTTTTTCAGAATTATTCGTTTTTACGTTTCTTTTTTGATAGAAAGAACGCACAGATTCCATCACTAATGAGAAAACAAGAAGCAAGATAACAATAAATTCAGGAACTTCCATCACACGAAAAGGATTAAAAGCACTTTTCAACGAAGTACGTATCTCAAATCCTAGAAGAAGGTCTATGCCCAGGGAAAAACCTATTAAAACTCCCATTATTAAAATAGAGATACCAAGGATTTTCATTTTTTATCACTCCTTAATAGATGTTTTCCTATCTTAAACTGCTATATACGTTATACAGTACGCAAAATAGTGGTAAAGGTTTGTATACCGAAATAAGCGTCTGGACACAATACAATAGGAAATAAAAGTTAAGAAAGGTGCCTTGTGCTATGCCTTCATTTTTTAAACATCAAAGGAAAAAGAAAAATAGCGAGAATCACAAGGAAAGCAGCCAGGATCAGTCTAACAATCAATTACTGGAGTTCATCGATGATTCCATGTCCATCAATCTTGACATGATTAAACAAAAAACAGGAAATAGCTCAGATGTAGTCATCCGAACGTTGAATATCGCCTCTCATTCTGAGATTAAAACAGCGATTGTTTATGTTGATGGCATTGTTGACACTATATCCATCAACGATTTTTTAATTGAATCGATGATGAATCATGATTTACAAGAAAAATTAACTCGGGAAAATGCCTTGAAGATCATCTCCAATAACGTGGTTGCTCTCGGTAGTATAAAACTGGTGAGTGACTGGGAGCAGTTGTTATTGTCTTTGATGGCCGGTGAAACTCTTATTCTCGTCGATGGAACAAATGAAGCACTGAGTATCGGTACACAAGGCGGAGAAAAACGTTCAGTTGAGGAACCGAGTACCCAGGTGGCCGTCCGTGGTTCAAAGTCCGGTTTTACTGAATCGATTAGGACGAATACAGCCTTGGTACGTCGAATCATTAAAAACCCGGACTTATGGCTGGAATCGATGAAAATCGGCGAGGTTACACAAACAGATGTGGCGATAATGTATATCAACGGAATTGTTAATAAGAAAATCGTCGAAGAAGTGCGTCAACGATTAAAAAGGATTGATATCGATGGCATTCTTGAATCGGGGTATATTGAACAACTGATTGAAGACCAGACGATGACAACCTTTCCAACGCTTTACCATACAGAAAGGCCAGATACGGTCGCAGGGAATCTCCTTGAAGGAAGGGTAGCAATTTTTGTAGATGGAACTCCATTTGTACTTATTGCCCCTACTATATTTATTCAGTTTTTTCAAGCCGCCGAAGATTATTATGCTCGTTTCGATATCGCAACAGCACTACGCCTTTTACGGGTCATGATTTTCTTTATTTCTATTATAGGACCTTCTGCTTATATTGCTGCTACAACCTTTCATCAGGAGATGCTTCCGACACAGCTGCTGATTGCGATTGCAGCACAGCGGGAAGCAGTGCCTTTCCCTGCTTTTGTAGAAGCCATGATAATGGAAGTAACGTTTGAGATTTTACGGGAAGCTGGTGTTCGAATGCCAAGGGCTATCGGTTCGGCGATATCCATCGTTGGAGCTTTGGTAATTGGACAAGCGGCCGTACAGGCTGGAATTGTTTCACCGGCCATGGTGATTGTCGTGGCCATCACAGCGATTGCCAGTTTTGCAACCCCTTCCTTTGCCATTGCGATTTCGGCCCGTTTGATACGTTTTATATTTATGGTAGTTGCTGCAACATTTGGTTTTTATGGAATTATTCTGGCGTTCATCATGATGACCGTTCATCTATGCGACCTGCGTTCGTTCGGTGTCCCATACATGTCACCGTTTGCACCATTCATTCCGAAGAGTGCAGGCGATACAATCTTCCGACTGCCATGGTGGGCTTTGAAGCAAAGACCATCATTTATCAGCAATGAAAATAACATTCGTCAAGGAAAAGACCAGAGACCACATCCTCCTGCCAATCGCGGAATGGTAAACAGTCACACGAGAAAGAGTGATCGGAATGAATCGTAAATGGATGCTTCTATTCTTGATGTTGACAGGCCTAACCTTGACTTCAGGCTGCTGGAGTAAAAAGGAATTAACCGATATTGCTTTGGTCTCGGCTCTTGGTATTGATAAAAATGAAGAAGGAAGGTATGTCGGAACCATTCAAATTATCAATCCAGGAAACGTAGCTGGGGGCCTGCAGGGCGGCGGAGGCGGGCAGGCTCCGTCTATTACCACCTATTCCGCTACTGGAGACAATATAGTAGAAATGAGCCGTCGTGCATCAACTAAAATCTCACGAAGGCTGTACTACTCTCATGCCAACCTTGTGGTCATCAATGAAGAGCTGGCAAAGGAAGAAGGCATTATCAAGATTTTAGATGCCTTTGATCGCGATCCTGAATTCCGGACGACGGCGACGATTATAATTGCCCATGATACAAAAGCAGCAGATATTGTGAATACGTTGACGGGGGTAGATAAAATTCCGGCTAATAAAGTGATTAAAACATTAAAATTTACGGAACAAAGATGGGGAGAACATATGGAGGTCAGCATCCAAGAAGGGATTAAGGATCTCATATCTCCCGGAAAAGAACCAGTAATTACTGGATTTCGTATGACTGGGAATGCTGAACGGGGAAAAAAGCTGGAAAATGTGCAACAATCCGCTGTTGAGGCAAATCTTCAAGCGGACGGTCTTGCTGTTTTTAAAGACGGGAAACTGGTCGACTGGTTGCAAGGGGAAACGGCAAGAGGGGTCACATGGATATTAGATAAAATCAAAGGAACAGATATAAATATTAATTGGGAAGGAGAACAAGAGGCCATTGCTTATCAAGTGCTCCGTCAAAAAACAAAAGTCTCTGCTAACATGAAAAACGGCCAACCGAAAATTTCGATTCATGTCCGTGCAGAGGGAGACATCGGCGAGGTAATGGTACCTGTTGATTTAACCGTCCCGAGTGTACTGTTGAACATAGAAAAGACATTAGAGAAAGAGATTCAGAAAGAGATTAATGACGCCATCCAACGTGCCCAGAAAAATCAATCGGATATTTTCGGGTTCGGTGAAGCGGTACATCATTCCGATCCGAAAGCATGGAAGAAACTGAAACAAGATTGGAACAATGTTCACTTCCCCAATTTAAAAGCGGACGTGACCGTTGAGGCTTTTATACGTCGCACTGGTTTAAGAAACAAACCGTACTTTTCTAATATGGAGAGTAGTAAATAATTGTTAATGAAAAGGAAGTGACAAATCAGTGGAGAAAGCGAAAATCAGCACATATCAGCTGTTTGTCCTCATGGTATTATTTGAACACGGTACTACCTTATTGATTCCCCTTGCGGTTGAAGCGAAACAGGATGCCTGGCTGGCCGTTCTGCTTGGGACGGTTGGCGGCTTCATGCTATTTTGGATTTATTATGGTCTTTATCAGTATTACCCTGATAACCTGCCAACAGAGTATGTGCAAAAAATTATAGGGAAAGTGCTTGGTCGACTACTTGCTTTTTTTTTCCTAATCTATTTTATGTATATCGCTGCAAGAGACCTGCGGGACTTTGGAGAGATGCTAGTAACCGTAGCTTACCCGGATACTCCTCTGTTCATTGTGAATACATTATTGATGCTAGTGATTATTTATACGGTTCGTAAAGGGATTGAGGTACTAGCAAGAACAGGGGAATTGTTTTTTATAATCGTGTATTTATTTGCCATTACTGGCTTTATTCTGATTGTTGCTTCTGGTTTGCTCAATCTTAATAACTTAAAACCAGTATTGGAAGAAGGAATTTTATCGGTTATGAAAATTACCTTTACTGAAACTCTGTATTTCCCATTTGGGGAAGTAGTTGTATTATCAATGATTCTGCCGTATGTGAATCAATCTAAAAAGGCAAAAGTAGCTGGTTTGTTCGCCATAGGGTTGAGCGGCATCAACATAGCGATTATCACAGCGCTTAACATTAGTGTTCTCGGTGTTGATCTCGTCTCGCGCTCGCCATTTCCCCTTCTCAGTACCATCCAGACCATTCGGGTAGCAGAGTTTTTGGAGCGTCTGGATGTTTATTTTATGCTGACCTCGATTATTTGCGGTTTCTTTAAGATTAGTGTGTATTGTTATGTAGCTGTTATAGGCATAGCAGACTTGTTTAACATCAAAGAATCTTCACGACTGGTTTATCCATTTGGAATTGTAATTTTATTTTTATCCATTACGATTGCCAGCAATACTTCTGAGCATATTCAGGAGGGTTTGCAAATTGTTCCACTTTTTGTGCACCTGCCGCTTCAAGTGATCATCCCTCTTTTGCTTCTCGTTATTGCTTTTTTTAAAAACCGGAAGAATCGATAAAAATTCAGTGGATCCAGTAACCATTCAACAGCTAAAAGACAAGCAGAAAATACTTGAAGCATCCAATTAAGACAGATCTGTTATCTGAACGATATCGTTGAACAAGGGCACAGTTTCATTGTTGGGATTCAAGTCATTTCAAACACCCACTTGCATATAGTGATGTTAAAGCCGTACATGTACATATGATGAAAAAGGGCAAATTCACTAGGGGGAGAATTCTGCCCAAAATCAAAAAAGTTCATTGATAAACGGTTTGATATTGCATCATAAGCTGTAAGTTAGCAGCAAACCCATGCCCTGTATTTTGTAAATTACGTTTGAACCAGCTCCCTATTTGAATACCATAAGTCTTTGATAACCCATAGAGACGTTGATTTTCACCCAAAGAAAAAAGACCCATTTTTATATTCGGTCTTTTCGTGTTCTTATTAAACTAACACACCCTATCGTTTAACAAGGGATTATAATAACTTCGACATATAATATTCGTCATAAAAAGCTTAGTCAATCATAAGAAAATTTCTTTTAATTTCATCTATTTCGACAACAAATATTGCTGAATTGCCCTGCTACTCAATTTGTTTTCGTTGTTTCTCAAGTGTAATTTTCTTTCTCCAGTTTCTATAAGCATATAAGTTGATTTAGCTTCTACTTAGAACAAGAGGAGATTTTAAAGAGGTGCTTGCATAGTCCTACTTAGGTTGTCAAATCAACTAAATCTTTTTGTTTTCTCAAACAAATACTGTACTCCATATAATAAATATGCTTTATAGTGCAAGTATATAAAAAATTGAAAATGATTTAACCCATTTAGAGATATGATTTTTAATTTTTTAAGAACATCAATGAAAAGAAAAGCAAAGAGTCCATCAGCAATAACATTAAGTAACACAAACTTTTTAAAGTTTCCGTACGAAAATTTAAGTATCCACATAGAAAGAGGCATATAAGGGCCAATACTAAAAGGAAGCTCATCCTTAATAAATAATGATCGCTTATCGTAAAACTTCCACCACTTTCTCTTGTGTCCATACAAGTGATTTATAATCTCAAAAATAATAATAAAAACGCCCGCTAAAGAATAACGTTTTATACTGCGCTTTCCTATAAACAACAACGATAACCATGGAATGATTATGATAGATAAATTAAATACTAAGTGCCTCTTCGATAGCATAAGCGATTTCACCTCAACCTATTTTTTTCTGCTCTTTTTAATGTACCCAAAGATTATAAAAAAACACGCCCATTTGAGCGGTCATATCTTTATTCGACAACCGCTAAAGAAGCAGGAAGGACATCTAGGCATTTCAAGAATAAATTTACTAAAAGGAGAATTTTCTATAATTTCTTTTAGAGTTATTAACACAAATTCTAGGGAAAATATATTCCTAGCTTATTTCTTCGCTAAATAACGTATTTCATCTGTTACATAATATAGATCAAAAACGACATAAAGGAGTCGTTTCTCTTTGTTGTACCATATGTATCTATTCCAACTCCTAACCAAATCTGCTTTGTAAAGAACATTAATAATTTTTATTGTTTAAGGCAATAATTTTTTAAAAAACATATTTTTGAGGAGTCTTATGCATTTCTTTTATAATTTATTATTTCTAACCGCTG
>NZ_JBALMU010000116.1:23541-28345 GCF_036962285.1 Bacillus sp. JJ634 | reverse complement strand
GTTTTAAGAGTGGTGATCAAATTTTAGTTGGTGGTTTTGGCTTATCAGGAACCCCTTTAACTATTATTGACGAACTATTAAAAGTAGATATTCATGATTTAACAATTGTTAGTAATAATTTAGGTGATGAGGGACAAGGGTTACACAAACTATTCATGCAAGGAAAAATCAAAAAAGCTATTGGGTCATTTTTTACGATTAATAAAGAAGCTGTAATTGCTTGGGCTAAAGGAGAATTAGAAATTGATTTGCTGCCTCAAGGTACATTAGCCGAAGCTATTCGTTGTGGTGGTGCTGGTATTGGTGGTTTTTACACAAAAACTGCCGTTGGAACTGAGCTAAGCAAGGGGAAAGAAGAAAGAGAGATTGATGGAGAAAGATATATTTTTGAAAAAGCGATTAAGGGTGATGTCGCTATTATAAAAGCAGCTAAGGCAGATAAACTTGGAAATTTACTATATCATACTACCGCTAGAAATTTTAATCCGATGATGGCTACAGCTGCAAAAATTGTTATTGCAGAAGTTGATGAAATTGTCGAGGTGGGTGATTTGGATCCGGAATATATCGTCACACCTCACGCTTATGTAGATTATATGATTCAAAGCAATTATTCAAAAGTAGGGAGGGATTATGTTGAGTCCAGATAAAAAGCATGTCATTGCTAAAAGAATTGCTGAAGAATTAGAGGATGGTCAAATTGTTAATTTAGGTGTAGGGATTCCAACGTTGGTTACCTCATATTTAGGTGATAAAAGAATTTATTTGCAAACGGAAAATGGTTTATTAGGAATGGGACCACATCCTACAGAAGAAAATGTAGATATTGATTTGATTAATGCTGGTAAAGAACCCGTTACCTATTTGAAAGGTGCCTCATTTTTTAATAGTGCGGATTCTTTTGCCTTAATAAGAGGCGGTCATGTTGATGTAGCTGTCTTAGGTACACTTCAAGTTAATATACATGGTGAAATTGCTAATTGGGCAGTTCCTAATCAACCAATATTAGGTGTAGGAGGTGCAATGGATCTAGTAACTGGAGCTAAAAAAGTGATTGTAGCAGCTACATTATTTGCTAAGGATGGATCATCCAAATTGGTGCAAGAATTATCGTATCAATCAAGTGGGATCCGAAGAGTAGAGTTATTTGTTTCCGATTACGCTGTTTTTAAATTTACGGATACAGGCGTAAAAGTAGTAGAGATGATTGAAGATATTTCAATAGAAGAATTAAGTGAAAAGGTTGGTTTTCAGTTAGAGTATCTTAAAGATTTAAGTAAATTAATAAATAAATAGTGAGGGGTAACATATGAGAAAACAAAGAACTGTTATTGTAACGGGAGCAGCGGGTGGATTAGGTCAAGCCATTTCAAAACAATTTGTTCAACAAAATGATTTTGTTTATGTTGCAGATCTTAATCAGGAAGCTGCAGATAAGGTTGCACGTGAATTAGGAGAAAATGCGAAAGGTATTGCGCTAGATGTAACAAATGAAGAGTCCATTAAAAGCGCATTAAAGAGCATTTTTGATGAAAAAAAATCAATTGATGTATTAATTAATAATGCTGGATTACAGCATCGGGCAACGATAGAGGAATTTCCTTTAGAAAAATGGAACTTGCTGATTGACGTCATGTTAACGGGTGTATTTTTAATGACAAAGCATGCTTTTCCTTATATGAAGAAAAATGAGTATGGACGTATTGTTAATATTTCTTCCGTTCATGGTCGAATGGCAACTCCTGAAAAAGTAGCGTATGTGGCCGCTAAACATGGAGTCATTGGCGTAACGAGTGTGACAGCATTAGAGGGGGCACCATATAAAATAACGGCTAATTCTATTTTGCCGGGTCCTGTAAGAACGGAATTATTAATGAAACAGATTAATAGTTTAAATGAAAAAGGAATGACAGAGAAAGAGGCACTAGGGGAAATTATGTATCCAAAACAAGCGATGAATCGTTTTATTGAACCGGAAGAAGTGGCTTCAGGTGTCGTTTATTTAGCATCGGATGTAGCTAGCGGTATTACGGGAGAACATCTTAGCGTTTCAGGCGGTATGTAATAAAAATTAGGATGGAGTGAAGTAAAATGACAACTTATATTATCGAGGGAGCACGAACAGCTTTTGGAACTTTTGGTGGATCGTTAAAAGGTGTTAGTGATATTGATTTAGGTGCAGCAGCAACTAAGGAAGCTATTAAAAGAAGCGGTATTTCAACCGCAGATATAGATGAAATTATATTCGGAAATATTATTCATACAAGCAGTAGCTCTGCTTATTTAGCACGACATATTGGTCTGAAAAGCGGTTTAAAAGAGTCATCCTCTGCACTTACATTAAATCGATTATGCGGTTCAGGCATGCAGTCTATCGTATCGGCAGCGCAGTCAATTGCTCTAGGTGATGCAAATGTCATTGTTGCAGGAGGAACCGAAAATATGAGCTTAGCTCCCCATGTATTAAGGGGAACACGTTTTGGTTCGCCTAATAAGGCACCAGTGATCGATGACATGCTTTGGGAAACTTTAACGGATCAATATGTTGGTTGTGGAATGGGCATGACAGCTGAGAATTTATCAGAAAAGTATAATATTTCTCGTGAAGAACAAGACGAGTTTGCGGTTCATTCACAAGCAAAAGCGCTTCAAGCGAGAGATAGTGGTCGTTTTGCAGAAGAGATTGTTCCAATTTCTATTAAAGATAAAAAAGGAAGAGAAAAAGTTGTTCATGTTGATGAACATATAAGAGAAGGCGTCAACTTAGAAAACTTAGCTCTACTAAAACCGGCTTTCAAGAAAGATGGAACGGTCACTCCGGGAAATGCAAGTGGAATTAACGATGGCGCTGCGGCAGTTATACTAGCATCTGAAGAGTATGTTAAGGAACATCATTTAAAACCGTTAGCTAAGATTGTTTCATGGGGTGTAGCTGGTGTTGATCCAAAAATTATGGGGATAGGACCTGTTCCAGCAAGTAAAAAGGCCTTAGAAAAGGCTAACTTAAGTTTAAATGATATCGATTTATTTGAATTTAATGAAGCGTTTGCGGCTCAATCGTTGGCTGTCATTAAAGAGTTAGGTGTCGATATAGAGAAAGTAAATGTAAATGGAGGGGCGGTAGCATTAGGTCATCCTGTTGGGGCGAGCGGAACAAGAATCACCTATTCTTTAGCAGTTGAAATGAAGAAAAGAAATGTGAAGTATGGATTAGCCTCATTGTGTATTGGTGGCGGTCAAGGGATTGCTGTCATTTTGCAAAATACGCAAAGTTAAAATAGCATAATAGCCCATAAGTAGCGAAGAGCATTTTAATGTAATGATTAAAAATGTGGAAAAGGAGAAATAGGCTATGAATCAATCTATTAGTGCGATAGAAAAAAGAACGGTCGGTAAAACGATGAAACGCATTCTCCCATTTATTCTTATTCTGTATGTTATTGCTTATCTAGATCGGGTTAACCTAGGTTTCGCTGCTTTAGAGATGAATGCAGATTTAGCTTTATCTGCTGAAGTTTTTGGCTTACTTTCTGGTATTTTCTTCATTGGTTATTTCTTTTTTGAAGTTCCAAGTAATATGATTATGCATAAAGTGGGTGCGCGTATATGGATTGCTCGTATTATGCTTTCATGGGGAATTATCGTGATTTTAACTGGTTTTGTGCAAACCGCTACGCATTTGTACATCCTACGTTTTCTATTAGGTGTCGCTGAAGCTGGATTTTTCCCAGGTATTATTCTGTATTTAACATATTGGTTTAGAGCTCGAGAACGCGGGCGAGCAACAGCTGTCTTACTACTAGCTTTACCGATAGGCGGATTATTTGGTGCACCTATCTCAACGTGGATTATTGATAATATTTCTTGGTTCAATATGGATGGCTGGAGATGGATGTTTATTCTAGAAGGAATTCCAGCTATTATCTTAGGGGTCATGGTTATTTTTTACTTAACTAATAGACCTGCTAATGCTAAGTGGTTGTCTAAGGAAGAAAAGGACTGGTTAGAAGGAGAACTAAGTGCTGAACAACAAGTAAGTGCTCAAATAAATAAAGTCTCGAAGCTAGATATGCTGAAGGATTCAAAAGTTTGGAAGTTAGCGTTATTTTATTTCGCTGGTTATACAGGGGTCTATGGATTGTCATTTTGGATACCAACTATCATTAAATCCTTATCAGCAAGCACAACGACTAACTTAGAAGTAGGTTGGTTGGCCATGATTCCTTCATTAGTTGGGATTCCAGCTATTATATTTGTGGGTTGGAATGCAGACAGGACTAATGCATACAAACTACATTTAATTGTTTCCATAATAATTGCAATTATTGGATTTATCGGATGTAGTTTTTCAGGAAGTATCTTTATGATGGTGCTTATGTTAACGATTACATCTGCTGGATTATATGGATTTACTGGATGTTTCTTCGCCTATATGACATTCTTCTTTACCGAGTCTACGGCACCTGTTGGTATCGCTTTAGTTAACTCATTTGCAGCTTTGGGTGGATTTGTCGGACCGATGATTCTTGGAATGGTCGTTTTTACTCAAGGGATGCTTATCTTAGCTGGACTGCTCGTTATTGGTCTAATTACTTTATTAACATTAAATTTAACAAATCAACATGATAAGAATATGGTAAAAGAAGTCCAAAAAAACATCAATTAATCATAATAAAGTAAGTAGGATGTTAAAAACAGAGAAATTGTAGAAATTTCTCTGTTTTTTTTATCTTAAATACCAATTCATCGCATTTTTATAAAGAACTTTTTTTGCTGGCTCTTCTTCTAGAGTATTATTTATTAA
>NZ_JBALMU010000116.1:0-23536 GCF_036962285.1 Bacillus sp. JJ634 | reverse complement strand
TCTGAATTTGACAATAGGGATGTTTTTACTTTATTTGGGATACCGGCTCAAGCATTTATTATAGATCTTCCAATTGTAGATGTAGTGAAGGTCAGTCTTGTTTATCTTCCGGGAGATACGGTGAAGGCGATACTTGCTTCTATGATCGTATATAGATTAAGAAAGCATCCATTCTTTGCTCGACAGTCGAAGAATTTAGTAGCGTAATAAAATGATAAATTTATTGAATATTTGAATATTTTTGTTTTGTTCAATCTTATTTTATGCTACATTAAAAAAATAACATGAAAGGATGAACAACATGTCTCAGTTAGAAAATGTAACATTAATTAAAGAAGCGAATGTGTATTTCGATGGGAAAGTAACAAGTCGTGCAGTTATCTTGTCTGACGGTACGAAAAAAACATTAGGAATTATGCTTCCAGGGGAGTATGAATTTTCGACAGATTTAAAGGAAGAAATGGAAATCTTGGCTGGCCATTTAGAATATAAGCTGACAGGAGAAGATTGGCAAACAATCGAAGGAAGCGGTGTATTTTACGTTCCCGCTCAGGACAAGTTCCAATTGAAAGTCCATACAGTTACGGATTATTGTTGTTCGTATATTAAGGAGTAAGATTTCTAGAACACCAAAGTTTCAGTTCATCTGAGGCTTTGGTGTTTTTTGTTATTGTAAACTATTATTTTATTATGTTGACATATCGAAATGTAAACCTGTAAAATGATATTATTTACAATATATCATTGATGTGGGGGATTATCATGAAGATTAAAGACATAACATATGTGGCTTTATTTGCAGCGGTGATGGGAGTATTAGGGCTTATTCCACCAATTATGTTAACATTTACGCCTGTTCCGATTACACTTCAAACATTAGGTGTCATTTTAGCGGGAGGAATATTAGGGGCTAGGCTCGGTGCGTTGAGTCAAATTGTATTTTTATTAATTGTTGCAGCAGGTATGCCGCTTTTATCGGGTGGTCGCGGTGGTTTAGGTGTTTTTGTAGGACCAAGTGCAGGGTATTTATTTTCATATCCTCTTGTTGCTTTTTGTATTGGTTATATATTATCTCGTGTTCGTACATTATCGTTAAAACATATTTTAGTAACGAATCTTACAGTCGGAATTTTCTTGATTTATTTGTTTGGGATTCCAGTTCAAGCATTCGTTATGAATCTTGACATTGTTGATGTAATGAAAATGAGTACGGTCTATTTACCAGGTGATATTCTGAAAGCCTTATTGGCCTCGTTTGTAGTTTATAAATTACGGAAAAATCCTGTTTTTAATCGAATGATATCTAAATCTGCTGCTTGATTTGGGAAGGAGTATAGTATGCATACGATTACTGCTACATATAGAACACATGCGGAGAGTTTTCCAAATAAAGTGGCGATTCAAACAATGAATGAATCACTGTGTTATAGAGATTGGTATGAGAGGATAGAGAAAACAGCTTCTTGGTTTAACGAATTCAATACTTTTAATCAAACAGTTGGAGTTTTCATGCCAAATGGGATTCCATTTTTACAGCTTTTTGCGGGAGCAGCGGCGGCAGGGTGGGTCGCTGTTCCGTTTGATATAAAATGGCGGGAGGAGGAAATTCAAAAACGTTTGGATCTCTCGTCTCCTTTTGTTTTACTTACGACAAAAGAGTTATATGAACGTGTGAAGCACCTGCATCCTAATATCCAAGTGTGGGAGCCTTCTTGCTTAGAAAAAGTAAATGAGATTGATAGAGTTAGTAAAGAGAATAGTGGGGATATGCCCTTTTATTTAGGCTTTACTTCAGGATCAACAGGAGAACCTAAAGCATTTATTCGTTCTCATCAATCGTGGATTGCGAGTTTCGAATGCAATCTGTACGATTTTCATATCGATGCGAATGATCATGTCCTGATTCCAGGTGCTCTGATTCATTCGCATTTTCTATATGGAGCAATTAGTACATTATATTTAGGTGGTACGGTGTATGTATTAGAAAAATTCTCTGTATCTCAAACTTTATCAATTTTAGAGGCTGAGCCTATTTCCGTTGTGTATTTTGTGCCAACAATGATTGAAGCGCTGCTCAGGAAAGAAGAGGTCATTGAGCGTCCTGTAACAATTATTTCTTCAGGTGCGAAGTGGGAAGTGGATTCTAAACGAAGAATTCCAGAGGTATTTCGCGATGTATCAATGTATGAGTTTTATGGAGCAAGCGAGCTGAGCTTTGTGACGTTCTTATCTCATAAGGAAAATCAATTGAAGCCTAATTCCGTCGGTAAACCGTTTCATAATGTAGAGATTCAAATTCGTACATCAAACGGTGATGTAGCGGAAACGAATGAAATAGGTAAAATCCATATTAGAAGTGATATGGTATTTATCGGTTATCTACATCCGCAGAATCGTACCATTCGTTCTATTCACGATGCAGAAGGCTGGGTTACGGTAGATGATATGGGCTATATCGATGAAGAAGGGTATCTGTATATAGCGGGCCGTGAGAAGAATATGATTTTATACGGAGGCATTAATATTTTTCCTGAGGAGGTAGAGGCCGTTTTATCACAGCATCGAGATGTGGAATATGTCGCTGTTGTTGGAATGGCTGATTCCTATTGGGGGCAAATGGTCGCAGCGGTCATCGTAGGTACGGCCCCGAAACTGGAGCTGAAACGATTATGTAAGCAGCATTTAGCTGCGTATAAAGTTCCGCGCAAATGGTTCTTTATTGAGGAAATGCCGCTGACGGTAAGCGGGAAAATTGCTCGTGCACAAGTTCAAGAGTTGATTGAGAGGAAGGAGGATTTATTATTAGAAAGGCAGTGATTGTCCAGGCGAAACGAACACCGATTGGGAAAGAAAACGGGATGCTGCGAGAACTTCAGCCACATGAGCTCGCAGCCCCGATTCTTCAACATTTGGCAAGTGGTATCGAGGAGAAGGTAGATGAAGTAATAGTAGGAAATGTCGTAGGTCCTGGCGGCAATGTTGCCCGTTTAGCTGCTTTAGAAGCGGGTCTGCCTTACTCGATTACAGGATTAACACTCGATCGCCAGTGCAGTGCAGGTTTAGAAGCAATTCGTATGGCTTGTTATTTTGTGCAAGGAGGAGCAGGGCAATGTTATATCGCCGGCGGTGTAGAAAGTACGAGCACCTCTCCTTATGAACAGCGGGCTCGATTTTCCCCCGATTGCATTGGTGATCCTGACATGGGGGTAGCCGCTGAACATGTTGCTAAGAAATATGAAATTAGTCGAGAGCGGCAAGATGAGTATGCGCTATTAAGTTATCAGCGCAGTCGAGAGGCTTATACGAATGGGCTGTATGAGCAAGAAATTCTTACAGTTGGAGAACAAAGCAACGATGAAGAATTGCTTCGTGAACGGAAAATGGAGAAGCTATTGAAACGAGCAAGACCGATTTTCGTGAAAGAAAATGGGACGGTAACGGCTGCTAATAGCTGTGCGATTCATGACGGAGCTTGTGCGACATTAGTAATGGAAGAAACGCTGGCGAAACAGCTGGGTTATCAACCTGTATTGCGCTTTGTCGATAGTCAAGTTGCTGGGGTGCATCCTTTTTATCCGGGAATCTCTCCTGTACCAGCCATTCAAGAATTGTTAAACAGAAACAGTTTAACGATAGAAGATATTGATCTTGTGGAAATCAATGAAGCATTTGCATCCAAAATTGTGGCTTGTGCGCAAGAGCTTTCAATTCCTTATGATAAATTGAATGTATGCGGTGGAGCGATTACGATTGGACATCCGTATGGAGCGTCCGGTGCAATGCTGGTCACTCGCCTGTTTTATGAAGTTCAAAGACGCCAACATGTGAAATATGTGTTAGCCGCAATTGGAAGCGCTGGAGGAGTCGGAGTGGCGTTGTTGTTTGAGGTAGTGTAAATAAGCCATGAAAAGGTGCATCCGTAATGAAGGGCTACATTCTAAAAAGTAATTCGTCCAATACTTATTTACTATTAATTGATTTTTCAAAAAAATGATATACTAAAGGGCGAAAGTTATTCTAGTTCATGCAGAGAGGAATTGTACGATGAAACATATTTATACAGGTAAAACGAAAGACGTCTTTGAACTTGAAGATGGTAATTATTTATTAAAGTTTAAAGACGATGTAACAGGCGAGAACGGTGTATTTGATCCAGGTGCTAACACGGTTGGTTTAACCTTAGAAGGAGCAGGTCGTGCGGGACTTAGCTTAACAAAGCACTTTTTCGAAGCATTAAAGGAACAAGGAATTCCTACTCATTACATAGATGCCAACATTGATGAAGCAACCATGACGGTTAGACCCGCTACTGTATTCGGTAAAGGGTTAGAAGTAATCTGTCGTTACCGTGCTGTTGGCAGCTTCTTGCGTCGTTACGGATTGTATGCGGAAGAAGGCCAAGCATTAGATGCATTCGTAGAAGTAACATTGAAAGATGATGGACGTCAAGACCCGCCAATTAGCGAAGATGCACTAGATATGCTAGGTATTTTAACAAAAGCTGAATATGCAGTGTTAAAAGATTTGACTCAACAAATCGGTAATGTTGTCAAAGCGGAATTAGCGAAAAAAGATATTGAACTATACGATATTAAATTTGAATTTGGTCGAGTGGGCGAAGGGAAAGAAATCGTGTTAATCGATGAAATTTCAGGTGGAAATATGCGTGCGTATAAAAACGGTGAATATATTGAACCGCTTCAATTAGAAAAATTAATGTTAGAAGCGTAAGAAATGACCCCAAATTGAGGACATAATTGTTCTTGATTTGGGGTTTTTATACTTTGAAACAGATTACTTTTTTAGAAATCGTGCCAAATACAAGGGAAATCATGCGAATTTGTTAGAGAATCGTACCAAATACAAGAGAAATCCTGCCGATTTGCTAGAGAATCCTGCCAATTAACATGCCATTCTTTATCCCGTCTAAAATGAGCCAAATTTATGTTATAAATAGCCGTTTTTTCGGCCGCTTAATATGTGAAAACCTTGATTTTGTAAGCGCTTTATGTTGGCATGCGACTTGCATTATATAGTAAGTGAAGTTAAAAAAAGGGCGTCATTTATAGGAAGGCGCCGCTAGAAAAGGGAGGAAATGAAGCATGAGTGCAGCAAATCAAGGAAGCACGGTAAAAGTAAAGGCAGGTCAAGAGGTTAAAACAATGAAAGCCGCAGTAGTCAATGAATTTAATCAAAAGCTTGAAATTAAAAATGTCCCTGTTCCTGAATTAGAATACGGCGAAATTCTAGTGAAGATTAAAGCGTGTGGTGTATGTCATACTGACCTTCATGCGGCACATGGAGACTGGCCAGTTAAACCGAAGTTGCCACTTATTCCAGGTCATGAAGGTGTGGGTATTATTGAAAAAGTAGCAGAAGGCGTGACGTCCTTAAAAGTTGGTGATCGCGTTGGGATTCCGTGGTTGTATTCGGCGTGTGGGGAGTGTGAATATTGTTTAACAGGACGTGAAACGCTTTGTCCAAAACAATTGAATGCAGGTTACTCAATAGATGGAGCATATGCTGAGTACTGTAAAGCTCCAGCACAATACGTTGTCAAAATCCCAGAAGGTCTTGATTTTGCGGAGATTTCTCCAATCTTCTGCGCAGGGGTAACGACGTATAAAGCATTGAAAGTATCAGAAGCAAAGCCAGGTGACTGGGTAGCGATTTATGGAATCGGCGGATTAGGACATGTGGCTCTTCAATATGCAAAAGCAATGGGCTTTAACGTTGTTGCTGTTGACATTCAGGATGACAAGCTGGATCTTGCGAAGGAACTAGGAGCAGATTTAACGATCAATGGTTTAAAAACTGATCCAATTCAAGATATTCAAGACAAAGTAGGCGGTGTGCAAGCAGCTATTTCTGTTGCCGTTACGAAAAAAGCATTTGAACAAGCATATAAATCCGTGAAGCGTGGGGGAACATTGGTAGCTGTTGGCCTTCCAAATGCCGAATTGCCAATTCCAATCTTTGATACCGTGTTAAATGGAGTAACGGTGAAAGGTTCAATCGTTGGGACAAGAAAAGACCTTCAGGAAGCGATTCAATTTGCAGCAGAAGGCAAGGTACGTACAAATATTGAAACAAAACCACTTGATAATATTAATGAAGTGTTCGAGCGTTTAGATAAAGGTGAAATTAATGGTCGTGTTGTATTAACAATGGAATAGAGGTTGATAGAAAAGAAGCTAGCTTGAAGGATTGCTAGCTTCTTTTCTCTTCTTATGGAGCAAATGGAACAAAGTATCGAAACATAAAAGCAATAAGTGAAAATAAGGAGATCGTACAAAGAAAAATGAAATGCAGGATGATATAGAGAATTTTCCACTCCTAAGAATGACTTTTTTCATTTAAAATATACCGCAGTTTCCGCATCGAAATGTGCAGTCGTTTGGCTGCTTCGGTGCGATTGCCGTATGTTTGTTGGAGAGCTTGCAGGACAAGTTCTTTACTAACAATAGATTCTAGCTTTTTTATTTCTGATAGCAGGTCAGTGAGATTCATCTCCTCTTTTTGCTGAAAGTCTTCAATAAGTCTTTTTCTCCATTCAGCAAGAGGGTCATTTATCATCGTTTGGACAGCTTTTGTCTCTGGGTTTGCTTGGAGCACGTGACTGTTCGGCAGCACGATGTCTTCTGCTGTTATTTTCTGTTCAGAGTCAGTCAAGGTGAGTGTTCTTGTTATCACATTGGACAGCTCACGAATATTGCCGGGCCAATCGTAGCGTTGTAGTTTTTCGATTGCACAGTCTGAAAATGTCCTGTTAGCTTGTCCATTTCGTTCAATTAGATGTTCAATGAGCAGCGGAATATCGGCTTTCCTGTTGCGCAGAGCTGGGATATCGAGCTTCATGACGTTCAGACGATAATATAAATCTTCGCGAAATTTTCCTTTCATTACTGCTTGCTGCAAATTTTCATTAGAGGCAGCTACTAATCGGGCTTTAGTGTGGAGTATTTGGCTGCTGCCAACACGCATAAATTCTCTAGTTTCTAGTACCCTAAGCAGCTTTACTTGAATAGCCGGGCTTGCATCGGCAATTTCATCGAGAAAAAGCGTCCCGTTCCCGGCAATTTCAAAGAACCCTTTTCTTTGCTGAGTTGCTCCAGTAAATGCCCCTTTTTCATGTCCAAATAATTCACTTTCTAAGAGAGATTCGGAAATAGCCCCGCAATTAAGGGCAATAAAGGGCTCATGGCTTCGTGGACTAGCTAGATGAATGAATCGGGAGAGGACTTCTTTACCGGTACCTGTTTCTCCTTCAATCAATACGTTTACAGATTTTTGAGCCACTTTGTATGCTGTTTCAATAAGTGCTGGCATGGAGGAGTTTTCCCCCATAATGAGTCCTGAATCATGAGCGAGTTTATGCACGACTTGCTGATGTTGAGCGGTACAATGATTTAATAGATTTTCCACTTGTGCTTCGAGGACAGAGATATCATCAAAAGGCTTTTCCATATAGTCACTTGCACCAAGCTTCATTGCTTCCACAGCTGTTTTGATTGTACTATAGCCAGTCATAATGAGTGCTTTACAGCGAGGTTGCAGCGTTTTTAAGTGCCGCAAAAGGGAAAGTCCGTCACAGTCTGGCAGCTTTAAATCAATCATAGCAACATGGAAATGATGGTTATGAAAGTCGAGCTCATAAAATTGTTGACCGCTGTTAACAACCTGAACATGATAGCCTTTTAAAGTAAAAAGACGGGATAAGAAAGTGCCAACTTCCTTTTCATCATCAGCAATAAGCAGATTAATCATGTAATCACCTCATTTGGTAAAGGGAGTTTTAATCGAAATGTGCTTCCGTGACCGTCTACACTTTCAACTTCAATTGTGCCGCCGTGATCATTGGCGATTCCAAGGCTGACTGATAAACCAAGTCCGGTGCCTTTATCGCGTTCCTTTGTTGTATGAAAAGGGTGAAAAATAAGTGGTAAACGCTCCGCTTCAATCCCAATTCCGTTATCTGTAACGGCGATAATAATCGAGTTGGAATCAAGATAGGATTGAATGTGCAGCAGTTTTTCCGTTGATGCAGAAACATCTAAGGCATATTTAGCATTTAACAGTAAATTGATAATAATTTGTTCAATATGCGGCTGACTACCAACTATAAGCGGTAGATCTTTTTGTAAAGAAAGACGAATCGAAATCGCATTTTTTTCAAGCTGAAATTTTAATAGATTAAGAACTTGATGAATAGCTTCATTCACCGAGTAATGTTGAAATTTGTATTCGTCCTGTCTTGAAAAAGTAAGAAGGCTTTTCACAATTTGTTTGCAGCGGTCACCGCAGTTTTTAATATCCGTTAGTAAAGGGTAATCCTGATGTTCAGGAGGGATATTTCTTAGTAAAAGTTGTGAGTTTCCAAGAATGGCTGTTAACGGGCTATTTAATTCGTGAGCGACACCAGCAGCCATTTCACCGATGGCGCCGAGCTTGCCGGCATGAAGCAGTTGGGCTTGGATCTGCCGTTTTATTGTTACATTTTTAAAGTAGGCAATGACACCGTATACTTGTTGTTCCTTATTTTGAATAGGGTACGTATTCATTTCTAAAATGATGTCGTGTGGAAGCAGAATTTCTTGGAATTTTGGC
This sequence comes from Bacillus sp. JJ634, assembly GCF_036962285.1. Lineage (NCBI taxonomy): Bacteria > Bacillati > Bacillota > Bacilli > Caryophanales > Bacillaceae > Bacillus > Bacillus sp. JJ634. The sequence continues at coordinate 14,929 of NZ_JBALMU010000116.1, read as the reverse complement.
TTTTGGGAAGAGAATGTATCTTGGATGAGTGGTTTTGCTTGATCTATGACAGCTTCAAGAGCGGAAAAGCTTTTCGCTGAATCATTGCACTTGTATAGGTCAATTTGACGGTCAAATACAACAATCATGTCTTCCACTGCCTTAAAGGTGTCTTCCCATTCTTGTTTTGCACGAAGCACTTCTTTATAAAGAGCTGCATTTTCGAGCGTCATGGCTAATTGATTAGAAAGCTGCTCGAGAAAGTCTAATTCTTCAGGTTTCCATTCTTGCTGGTTTTTCCTGCCGAATGTTAAAACACCAATCCCTTCATTTTTGCTGTATAAAGGGACCAATAAAAGGGTTTCAATGTTCAAAGCAAGCAGCCGTCTTTTCTCAGAATAGAGAGCAGGTAAGTGGTCGACTTGAAGATGAATTAATTGTTTGCCATGAAGGGCAGACGTATAAAGAGAAAGCTGCTGCATATGGGTATTAAACTCCAATTCAAGATCACAATGTTCCTCTGGATGAATGTGGAGCAAAGAAGGCTCTTCCTCATGCAAGATAAATAAATGACAATCATCAAACGTGATAAGCTGCTTTAGCTTACTCATCACATTGCGTAAGATTTCCTCAATGCTCATATCAATGTGAATATTTTTAGTTAAATCATTCATGATTTCAAGCTGCATATTTTTCTGTTTTAATTGATCAATTGTTTTCTTTAATTCCGTATAGTACGTTTTTTTTGAAGATTTTACACCGGTTAGTAAATCGATTAATTGGTCTTTAGTCATATTCTTCACCTCATGATTATAAGGCTTTAACGAGTAAACTTTTTATTTGATCAAGGGACATATCACGCGGGTTCGTAATCATACAGGGATCCTCTAGAGCTGATATGCCAATTGTTCCAATCATTTCTTCCGTAATCCCAACATCACCTAAACATGTTGGGGTTCCAATATCATTGGACAGGTCTCTGACGAATTGAATCGCAGCATTGCCTGCTTGCTGTTCTGTTAGCGTGCGTGTGTCAATTCCCATTATTTCCGCTAATTCACTAAAGCGTTGTGGAGAAGCAATTCGATTGAACTCCATCACATGAGGGAGCAGAATTGTGTTAATTTCTCCATGAGGTAATAAATATTTCCCGCCAATGGCATGGGAGATGGCATGGGTTGCTCCTAAAATTGCATTAGAGAAGGCCAGTCCAGCCTGTAAGCTTGCCATAGCCATTGCCTCTTTTGCTTCTTTATTATTTTTGGAAGCAACAGATGGTCGTAAATAGCGTGAAACAAGCGATAAAGCATTTTTGGCTTGAACATCCGTAAGCGGTGTAGCGGCAATTGACACATAAGATTCAATCGCATGTGTTAACACATCCATGCCCGTTGCTGCGGTTAGTTCAGCATCTTTCGTTGTTAATGTGTCTGGATCAATAATGGCGATATCAGGGACAAGCGATTTCGAAATAATGGTCATTTTCTTTTGATGAAAAGAGTCCACTATAACGGAAAATTGTGATACCTCTGAGCCAGACCCTGCTGTTGTCATTACCATTACCATAGGAGGCAAGGGAGAGTGGATTTTATCGATCCCTTCATAATCACAAATGTCTCCTCCATTGGTCGCTAAGATGGCGATGGCTTTGGCTGCATCGAGCGCACTGCCTCCGCCGACACCGATAATAGCGTCGCACTCATGTTGAAGAAAAGAGCGGCAGCCAGCTGTGATTTCGCGATCTTTCGGATTTGTTGTCGAATCAATATAGATGGAGAAAGCGAGCCCTGCACGTTTACATGATTGCATGACAATATTAAGCCATCCGGCAGTGGCTACTCCAGCATCACTGACAATAAAGACGTTTTTAGCACCTAAGCGAGAGCAGGCATCTCCAACCTGCTCAATGGAGCCTTTTCCGAAAATAATTTCTGGAATCACAAATGTATTAAGAGACATTGTCAACATCCTCTCTCTAAGGTAATGGTCTTTCTATCTCTCATTATTTTACATTATAAGGGAAAAGTCTTGTTTGTTCGACGAAATTTTTTGTATATCATATGTATTATAAATTTGCATTTTTACTTAATTCTGAAGCGGTATGTACAATATGGTCAAATGATTGGTGAAACTCTTCGACGATGACCGACTGTTCTTCTGAGTGTGCAGAGATTTGCTGAATGGTTTCGATGGCTTTTTCCATGTTTTTCATCATTTCTTTTAACTGTGGTTCAAAACCTTCAACTGCCTCTTTACTGTTATCCGCCATTTTTTTAATTTCATTCGCTACGACCATAAAGCCTCGTCCGTGTTCACCAGATCGAGCTGCTTCAATCGAGGCATTTAACCCTAAAATCCGAGATTTAATAGCTGTGTCTTTAATTTTTGATAAAACATGCTCAATCGTTCGAATTTCATTTTTTAAAAGGGTAGATTCATCTGCCAGTTCTTGAAGATCTTTTGTAATGACGTTAGAAACAGATGCCATATGCTCGGTTGTTGCTGCCAGCTCTTGGCTAATCGCTGTAAGTTCTTCGGCCTCGGATCGTAACATAATACTTTTTCATGATCAATTAAAAGAAGACAAGCATCTTCTGGATAGGAGGCTTGAATAACTTCTGCATTATCTAGTAATTGTTGTAATTTCGTTTCCAAACTTAATACACGCTCCTTATTTCGTTCCGGCATATATACTTTCAATAATATATTAAACTACTATTCTTCCATTATATGTTCATTATGACATAGACGAATAGGATAATCACGCTTATTTGGAAGAGGAGTGGAGGTATTTTAGGTATTTTTTCTTATTATATGGCTTGTATTCTAGTCTTAATTCAGCATAATAGGTTCCTTTAGTTCACACCTTTTTCCTTCCTCGGCCAAATAAAATAGCTGCAACAAATAATAAAGTCAATAGCTAAGACGAGAGACCAAACTTTGAACGTCCCCATTAATGCTTCAGTTCGACTAGCGTGGTCGATAATATAAATAAGTGCGAATAGTAGCCCAATGCCGATTAGATAAGCTAATACATGGCGAAACCAACCTTTTAAATAATGTTTAGCATAGTCGTAGCCATAGCGTTTCTTTGGTTTAGGCCCCTGTTTTGTCACATAATATTGAAAACGTTCATCTGCCCATTGAACCATGCTTTTTCCAAATGCAATGGAGACACCGATATAAATTGCCGCAATGCCATGAACAGTTGTGGCAGTAGCTCCATTATATAAGTCTAAACCTGTAACAATTAATAAAATAATATCGATAACAGGTGTTAGGGCTAATAGTAAAAATCCTAGTTTTGGCTTCTTTACTATATAACGCGTCACTAATCCCAGAATGATGACAATCCAAAACGCAATTTCGCAGGCAACAATAATCCATCCTATAAAGTTCAAAGCAATCCTCCTTGAGCAATAATATATTTTATGTAGATTTTACCATCATAGTAATTTGTCGACTACTAAAGTGGGGGAAGGACGAAAAAAACGAGGCGTGATCATCACGCCTCGTTTTCTTTTAACCTTGTTTTAATTCTAATCGCCGAGCAAGGATAGATAGTGTGTAGTTCACAACAAAATACATAATAGCTACGAGCAGTAGAATTGGGACGAAATAGTTAATATTTTGTGCATAAATAATTTGACCGTGGTGCATGAGTTCTGGTAAGGAAATGACGACTGCCAGTGAAGTATCCTTTAATAAAGAAATAAATTGACTGACCATAGGAGGAACCATTCGACGTAAGGCTTGCGGCAAAATGACATATCGTAAAGCTTGCACATAGCTTAAGCCTGATGAACGAGCAGCTTCCATTTGTCCTTTTTCAATTGAATTCAATCCGCTCCGAATTACCTCAGAAATCATCGCTGATTCAAATACAGTTAAGGCAACAATGGCAGCAGGAACAATTTCTAGTTTGAGACCGATCTCAGGTAGTGCAAAGTACGTAAAGAAAATAATCAATAGTAGAGGCAAGTTTCTTATTGTTTCTACGATAACAGCGACTATTTGTGAAATAACAGGTATTTTTGCATATCGTAGAATACCGAAAATTCCACCGATAATGAAGCTTAAAATGATAGAGATGAACGCGACTTTAAGTGTTACCCAAAATCCTTCTAATAGGAAGGTAAGATGGTCTGGTGAGTATGCATTAATAAAATCCATAATAGTACCTCCCCTCAATTACTCTTAGCTAGGCGTTTTTCTAGATACCCGACGCCAAGACTTAGAGGAATGGTAAGTAGTAAGTAAAAGATCGCTACGAATATGTAAACATCAAATACAACAAATGTTCTGGAAGAAATTAAGTCACCTTGGTACATCAGATCAAGACCCGCAACGACTGATAGAATAGAAGAGTTTTTGACAAGATTAATAAACTGGTTTCCAAGTGGAGGTATAACGATTTTGAACGCTTGAGGTAAAATAATCAAACGCATCGCTTGGACATAGCTGAGACCTGAAGAACGAGCGGCCTCCATTTGTCCCTTTGGCACAGATAAAATACCTGCTCGAATCGCCTCGGCAATGAAAGAAGACGTATAAATGGATAAGGCAATCGTACCTGCCATTAAACCATCCAAACGTAAGCCAAGAAAAAAGAAAAAGACAATGATTAGAAGTGGAATATTACGAATAAATTCGACATAAGCGGCTCCTAATGCATTTAAAGGCTTAAATGGTACAATCCGTATCACGGCTATTAAAATACCAATTACTAAACTTGCAACCAATGCAATCAAACTTGCCGTGATGGTAATTTTAAACCCTTCCAAATACATGTCTAGATTGTTTGTCAGTATGGAAAAATCAAGCACGGCTATTCACTCCTCTAATTAATCAGGATGAGCATTATGCTCATCCTGATAATCAAACCTATATTATTTTTTGATCCACTTTGCATAGATTTCGTCATATTTACCTGAATCTTTAAGTGCTTTAAGCGCTTTGTTTAACTCGTCTACAAGTGCAGTATTGCCTTTTTTAACAGCGATACCGTATGGTTCTTCTGTGAAAGTTCCACCGACTAATTCATACGATGGATCTTCGTCAGCCATACCATAAAGAATCGCATCATCTGTTGTTAAAGCATCGCCTTGGCCAGCTTTTAAAGCATTAAAAGCTTCTGCATAGTTTTCGAATTCAAGAACCTTTGCATCAGGTGCTTTTTCACGGATATTAACAGCAGAGGTAGAACCTTTAACCGCGATTACTGTTTTTCCTTTTAAATCATCAATGCTTTTGATACTGCTGCCTTTTTTAACAAGCAGGGATTGTCCTGCATCAAAATAAACATCTGTGAAATCAACCTCTTTTTTACGCTCTTCTGTAATCGTCATCGTTGCTACAATGACATCGATATCACCGTTATTTAAAAGCGGCATTCTCGTTTTGGACGTTACTTCTTTGAACTCAACTTTCGTTTCATCACCTAAGATTTCGCCAGCAAGTGCTTTAGCGATATCAATATCAAAACCTTCTACTTCGCCTGTGCTAGGGTTTTTTAATCCAAATAGGCGTGTATCATTTTTTACACCAAACACAATTTTGTCTTTTTCTTTAATTTGAGCAAGCACGTCTTTTGTTTCGTTCCCGCTTTTTTCTGTTTCTGTGGATGTCTCTTTTCCACACCCAGCTAGTAAAATGACTGCTAGTATGGAAAGCAGCAGTCCTTGTAACCATTTTTTCTTCATACTATTTCCCCCTATTTAATGATTTAAAATACGACTAAGAAATAGGCGAGCTCTCTCTTCGCGAGGGTTTGCATAAAACTCAGCCGGTATTGCCTCTTCTAAAATGCGGCCTTCATCCATGAAGACGATGCGGTCAGCCACTTCACGAGCAAAGCCCATTTCGTGTGTTACAACGACCATTGTCATTCCTTCATGTGCAAGTGCCTTCATAACATCAAGAACCTCGCCAATCATTTCTGGATCTAAGGCTGAGGTTGGTTCATCAAACAACATAATTTCGGGATTCATAGCTAATCCTCTCGCAATGGCTACTCGTTGTTGTTGACCACCGGAAAGTTGAGAGGGATAGGAGTCTGCTTTGTTGGCAATTCCTACTTTTTCTAAATATTTTTGAGCGATTTTTTTAGCTTCGGCTTCTGATTGGCCAAGGACTTTCATTGGAGCAAGCATGATATTTTGAAGTACGGTTTTATGAGGGTATAAATGAAAATGTTGAAAGACCATCCCGATATTTCGGCGTAGTTTATTAATATCTGTTTTTTTATCTCCAACAGATATACCGTTAACGGTCAATGATCCATCTGAAATCGTTTCTAAGCGATTGATACATCGAAGCATCGTGCTTTTCCCTGATCCAGAGGGGCCGATGACGACGACTACTTCACCTTTGTTAATGGTGAGATTAATATCTTTTAAAACATGAAAGTCACCATAAAACTTATTGACTCCATCAAAAACAATCATATGTATCCATCCTCTCTTGACCTAAACAACATATGTGTGATACACATTTTAAATCGACTATGATAGTTTCATTGAGAAAGCAGTTGATTTATAACATGCAGGTCTTTTGGTTCAGGTAACTTCTAGAAGTATCCTTGTTAAATTATAACATATTAGTATAATGATTTGTAATTAAATGCTTAAAAAGGATAAAAATGTACGTAAAACCTTAAAGAGGATACTTGAATAATGATATTGAAGTAGATTGTTTTTTTGAAAAAATATAATAAAAGTAGATTGATAGCCAGATTATCATGATTTAGTTAGGTAGATAAAGGTTTTATTAATAGGTGGGGTTTTGACTGAATGCTTATTGTAGATTCATGAAGAGTAAGACCTTTACTCATAGAGGTTGTCCTTTACTTTAGTTAGTTTTGTGTAAACCGTCATAAAAAGTATTGTGCGTTATCGACACCAATCCTCGATTCCAAATGTGTCTAAGGTATTGAAAAATGGATTAGCATTCTTAATGAAATGAAAAGCTTCGTCCTTTTGTATCGTATCATAATTATTTTTCCTCCTTTATAAGTGATAGATTGGAACATCCATTATTTACAAAAATTTCGAGCCGGAATATGAAAGTAATGTTTAATGTCCCTTATATCTACTAGTTAAACCATCCTTGGACATAAATAAATAACTTGGAGGGGTAGGATGTTTATAAGAGTTTGTTCTTGATAAGAGGCTGATTGGTAAGAAACTTGCCCATTTAAACCATTTATAAAAAAAGTTTGTAATAGGAATAACTTCAAAACCAAGATGGTTAGCTCCTTTATTCAATGTAGTGATTCCGATAATCCCTTTGATTTGTTTTACTTGAGGATGCTGTTGAATAAACAAAACTAGACTTGGCAAAGATTCTCTGACAGCTTGAAAAACAAACCGACCTCTTCGTAAATCGCTTTTGATTTGTTTTAATTCTTTTAATAAAACAGCGTTGTGTAAATGGATTTTGATTAAGAGGTCATTTTTGTTAATTGCGGTCCCATCCGATAAGATTACATTTTTGCCTTTATAGCGTGTAAGTTTGACACGTAAAATACTTTCATCTGGAAGATAATTCAAATGGGAAAGACGATAATAAATTGGATCAACTAAATTCCAAATATTCAATAGATAATTTCTCATTTCTACAGAATCCCTTCTTGTTTTGTTGCTTTTAGTATTCATTGTTCGGTGGATAAATATTTCGGGAATTAGAGGGATTTAAAATTGGAAGGTTCATCTAAGAATATCTCCGTTTTTTTGTTACATAATAAAACCGTTATGTTTTTAACAATAAAGAGGAGGAATGTATAATGATGCAAAACCAACAAGGACAAATGCACCAAAATATGCACACAGGCTCTGTACCTCAGCAAATGAATCACGGCGGTCACGAAGTATTCGATGTACATGAGGTGCTAACAGGATCACTTGGTACTCTCAGCCAATATATGATACTGCGCCAATATGTAAAAGACCAAGAATTAATGAGCATCTTGGATCGTCAATACCAATTTATTCAAGACGAGTATAATCTTCTTGTAGAATGTTTTAAAACAGGTCAAGACCCTTCTAAGCGAACAGAAAGCTATAATATGACACAGGACAATGACTTTATCTATGGTTTAACGCCAACTCAACCAAAAAAGCCGATGCAGTCTGTATCAGAAATTACGGATGAATGTGTGTCTGGATTAATGCTTAGTGCTGTGAAGTCCATGGCCTCCATGAAGACGATGGCAGCTTGTGAAGTAACAAATCCAGTTGTGCGCAGAGTGATAGCTGCTAGTGTTCCAAATTGTATCGAAATGGCTTATGAAATTTCGATTTATCAAAATAAACATCATTATTATCAAGTACCACAACTTGCACAGCAAGATATGCAGCAGCTTCTAAATGCGTTTGAAACTGCTCAAAGTATGCCGCAAATGCCTAATAATCAGAAGCTTCAATAATAGGATATATAGGTTTTTTATGAAACCCAATAGATGACATACTATTGGGTTTTTTTGATTGCCTGCTTTTTTAACTAAAAAAGAGAGCGAGATTAGGTCAATAAAGTAAACGTGATTTTTTTAGATTCTATCCACTACCGCGCTTTCGCTTGATGGCTTCTTCATTCTGTACTTGAATGAAGAGGGAAAGTTTTGTCCGGTCTAACTGGCCATCTTCTTATAGTAAATTCGTTCGAATTCTAAAGGCGATAAATACCCAGTTGCTTTAGAACAGTAATTTCGGTTACAAAAAGTTAGGTATAACATNNAATATATGGCTTCCTGAATAGAGTAAAGGTGGGATTTTTTAATGAAAGGCGTTATTCTTGCTGGTGGTACAGGTTCTCGGTTACGACCATTAACTAGCTTTCTTAACAAGCATCTTTTGCCAGTTGGTCCATATCCGATGATTTATTGGTCAATCATGAAATTAAAGGATGCAGGCATAAATGACATATTAATTATTACGAATAAACATCACCTTGGCTCCTTTATTGAATTATTAGGGCAGGGAGAAGAATTAAATGTAAATATTGAATATAAGATACAAACTCATATAGGTGGAGGGGTGGCAGATGCTCTTGTCACTGCGAAGAGTTTTATTGAGAATGAAAAATTTGTGGTCATACTTGGAGATAATATATTTGAAGAGTCATTATCTTCTTATGTTCAAAAGTTTGAACTACAACCGTCTGGTGCAAGAGTACTTTTAAAAGAAGTGAAGGACCCATCACGGTATGGTGTACCCCAGTTAGATAAAACAAAAACTAGTATTCAAGTGATTATTGAAAAGCCAAGTCATCCTCCTTCTTCTTATTGTGTTACGGGTATTTATATGTATGATTCTCACGTTTTTGATCTAATTACAAGCATCCATCCATCACACCGTAATGAATTAGAAATTACAGATGTGAATAATTTATATATTAAACATAGTCAACTTCAGTATGATATCCTTCAAGGTTGGTGGGTGGATGCAGGTACGCATGAGTCGCTGTATCGAGCAAATCAATATGTATATGAAAATATAAAGAGGAGGGATGTCGAGTGGGCAAACATCTCCTTGTAACGGGTGGAGCCGGTTTTATAGGAGCCAATTTTATTGAATATGTACTTAAGCATTCTAATTATCATATCACAAATGTTGATTTACTAACTTATGCTGGAAATCTAGACAATACAAGTTCGTTTCAAAGATCGAATCGATATCGCTTTATTCAAGCTGATATTGGGAATTCAAGTGAGGTAGTGAAAGTCTTTGATCAGAACTATCATGCCATTGTTAACTTTGCGGCAGAATCTCATGTAGATCGTAGTATTGAAGACGCTTTTCCATTCATTCATACAAATATTTATGGCACCTACAATTTATTGCAAGCCGTTTTGTTAGGAAAGGCTCAGAAAATGCTCCAAATTTCTACAGATGAAGTATATGGTTCTTTAGGAATGAACGATTCTCCGTTTACAGAAACGACCTCCCTTACTCCAAATAATCCATATTCTGCAAGTAAAGCCAGTGCAGATTTGTTAGTACGTTCGTATTTCAACACTTATCAGCTTCCCCTAATAATTACACGTTGCAGCAATAACTATGGACCTATGCAACATGAGGAAAAATTCATTCCGAAGGTTATTACGAATGCATTTAATCATAGTACCATTCCTGTATATGGGGATGGCTTAAATATTCGCGACTGGATTTATGTTGAAGATCATTGCCGCGCTATCCACATGGTTCTTGAAAAAGGTGAATTTGGAGAAGTTTACAATATCGGTGGTTTAGAAGAAAAAACAAATGTAGAAATCGTGAAATTGATTTTAAATCATCTAGGAATAGGTAAACAACTAATTCGCTATATACCGGATCGAAAAGGGCATGATCGAAGGTATGCAATGGATTCTACAAAAATATTAAGAGAACTCGGATGGCTGCCACGGGTCTCTTTAAATGAAGGTATTCAGAGGACAATAGAATGGTATCGGAATGCTGGACAAAAGAGTGGGTGAGAGTTTGGATATTATTATTACTGGTGCAGACGGTCAACTAGGGAAAGAACTTAAACGAAGGTTAACCCCTTTTCATTCTGTAATAAGTTTAAATAAACATGAATTGGATATCACGCAAAAAGACGTTGTCTCTCAAACTATTTCTCAACTTAAGCCTCAAATCATTATTCATGCGGCGGCATTCACAGCCGTGGATCAATGTGAAATAGACCGTAAAAAAGCATTTGAAGTGAATGGTCTTGGTGCAGGCTATGTTGCGCTGGCAGCGAATCATGTTGGTGCTCGGATGTTTTATATTAGTTCGGATTATGTGTTTGATGGACGTAAACAATCTCCTTATTTAGAAGATGATGCTCCAAATCCCCAGTCTACTTATGGCATGAGCAAATGGGTTGGAGAGCAATGCGTACTGGCATTTAATGAAGGAATAGTTGTCCGAACATCCTGGTTATATGGTCATGATGGAAAGAATTTTGTTAGGACGATGCTAGAACTAGCAAAGCAAGGGAGGGAAATTAAGGTCGTAGATGATCAAATTGGTTCTCCTACTTATGTTAACGACCTTACTGAGAAGATGATTTCTTTATTCGATAAGAAAAACGGAATTTATCATATAAGTAATTCGGGTTCATGTACGTGGTATGAATTCGCTAAAATGATTTTGGAAGAAGCGGGATTTAATTCAGGGCTTGTAAGACCAATTTCTACACAGGAATATGGAGCATTGGCCCCGCGACCACATTATTCTATCCTAGAGAATAGAGCTTTGCTTAGAGAGAACATCAGTAGATCTCGTCATTGGAAGGATGCATTAAAAGAATTTATTCGAAAGGAGTCCTGGTTATGATTGAAGGAGTTCTAGTTAAAAAATTGGTTAAACATTGTGACGACCGCGGTTTTTTTGCAGAACTCGTCCGCGATGATGAGCCTGAATTATTAGCACGGTTTGGTCAGGCTTCATGGTCAATGAGCTATCCGGGAGTCATTAAAGCCTTTCATTATCATGAAAAACAAGATGATTTATGGTTTTTTCCTTCTGGTAATGCACAGGTTGTTCTTTATGATTTACGGGAGGATTCTCCTACAAAGGGAAAAACCGATGTGTATTATATGGGGGAGGAAAATCCCATACTGCTATTGATTCCAAAAGGTGTAGCGCATGGATATCGAGTGCTAGGAGAACGACCTGCTACGATTATTTACTTTACAACGGAATCTTATGATTCGGAAAATCCTGATGAGAAACGGATACATTGGGATGATTCAGAAATTAATTTTTCTTGGGAAACGAAGAACAGATAAAAATATATTTTGAGGGTGAAGTGATAAATAGTTTGAGAGGCCAGTTCCGTTATTGTTATTAGTGGAATAGGGTCTCTTTTTATGTGGGATAAAGTAACCTTTTCAGAGTGTCAAACGTTACAGAAATAACATAATTTAATTAACGAGTTTATGAAAGAAATAAGGTAGTAATTTTGCAGGGGTGGAAAAATGAGAAAACTCATTGTTTTTGCATTTATTGGTTTTTTAGCTCAGCTCATTGATGGGTCTCTAGGTATGGCATATGGTGTTACTTCGACATCCATGTTATTAACGCTCGGTATTGCCCCTGCAGTAGCTTCGGCATCTGTACATTTCGCAGAAGTAGTAACTACTGCAGCTTCTGGTGTTTCCCATATGAAATTTGGAAATGTTGATCGACAAGCTTTATATAAATTAATCATTCCAGGATCTATTGGGGCGTTTATAGGAGCGTGTTTTCTGAGTAATGTGCCAGGTGAAGTAGTAAAGCCCTATATTTCAATATTTTTATTGATTCTTGGTTTATATGTTCTTTTTCGTTTTTTGTTTATGTTCCATACACTCACTGAAAAGAAGTCCATTGATTTAACTAGGAAAAAGTCCATTTTTTTAGGAATTGTAGCTGGATTTGCAGATGCAACTGGTGGAGGTGGATGGGGTCCCATTACAACTCCAGTGCTTTTATCAAAAAAGGGGGTTTCCGCTAGAAAAGTTGTTGGTACAGTCGATACTAGTGAGTTTGCTGTCGCTGTTTCCGCAACTCTCGGGTTTCTTATAGCGTTAGGTTGGGAAGAAGTTAACTGGTATTGGGTCATCGCGTTGATGTTAGGCGGAATTATTGCAGCCCCCATTGCTGCATGGCTAGTTACAAAATTGCCTTCTTACTTATTGGGGATCCTTGTCGGGGGCTTCATTATATTGACTAATACTCGTACGTTGATTAACACCTGGTATGTAAATGAGTTATGGACACTTATTATTTACCTGGTTATATTGATTGCTTGGTTAGCATCAATAGTCTTTGCAATACGAAAGAATAAAAAGTAAATGCTATCAATGTGAAAATAAAGGGGAGATTTTGTGGATCCACAACAGCATATCTTTCATCAATCTTTTGCCGTTACAAAAGAGCATCGACAATCTTTACATGGTCATAGAAGTTATATTCTTTGGTTTACAGGTTTATCAGGTTCAGGCAAGTCGACAGTTGCTAATATGGTTGAGGGGCAACTTCATAAGAAAGGGATCTCCACATACATTTTAGATGGTGATAATCTACGTAAGGGGTTGAATCAAGATCTTGGATTTAGTTCTGAAGATCGCAAGGAAAATATTCGCCGTGTGGGGGATGTATCTAAACTATTTGTAGAAGCAGGTATTGTTGTGTTAGCCACATTTATCTCTCCGTACGCTAGTGACCGTGAGAATATTAGAAATAAGGTAGGAAAGGATGAATTTATTGAAATTTATGTAAAATGCTCTTTGGATGACTGTGAAAAAAGAGATCCAAAGGGATTATATAAAAAAGCTAGAACAGGAGAAATCACTAATTTTACAGGAGTTTCAGCTCCTTATGAAGAGCCGGAACATCCTGAAATCATAATTGAAACCAATCGATTTTCTGTTGAAGAATGTGCGCTGCAGGTTATCGATTTTTTAGAAAATAAGGGGTATATGATAAAGAAAGATTGTTCAGTTTGACGAAATGCGTATGGAGTCTAACGATTTATGGAGGTGCAATCTATGGATGTTCCCAAATCAACCATTGAACCACACGGAGGCACGCTGATTCAGCGTAAATTAACAGGGGCTGTATATGAAGAATTTCTTAATACGTGTAAATCATTACCTTCCCTTACTATTTCTAAATGGAGTATTTCTGATATTGAATTGATTTCAAATGGAGGATTCAGTCCGCTAATTGGATTTATGGGCAAAGAGGATTACCAAAGTGTGTTAAAAGATATGCATTTAGCAAATGGATTACCCTGGACAATTCCCATCACCCTTCCTGTAACGAAGAAAGAGGCAAATCGTTTAAATGTAGGAGATACAGTCACTCTTTACAGCGAGGAAGGAAAACTTCATGGAGTCATTCAGTTAGAAGAAATGTATGAATATGATAAAAGAGAAGAAGCGCAACTTGTGTATCAAACGACAGATCCTAATCATCCCGGTGTAAAAAAGCTGTATGAACAAGGGGCTGTGTATCTATCTGGGCCAATTTATCTATTGAATCGCTCTTCACATAAAGGGTTTGAAAAATTTTATATGGAACCAAGTGAAACTCGAAACATGTTTTTTGAATTAGGTTGGAATACGGTTGTAGGATTTCAAACGAGAAACCCGGTGCACCGTGCTCATGAATATTTGCAAAAAACGGCTTTAGAAATCGTTGATGGACTTTTGTTACATCCTTTGGTTGGTGAAACAAAAAAGGACGATATACCCGCAGAAGTACGAATGGAAAGCTATCAAGTTCTATTAAATAATTATTATCCATTGGATCGTGCACGTCTTGTCATTTACCCAGCTGCTATGCGTTATGCAGGTCCAAGAGAAGCTGTCCTTCATGCACTCGTTCGAAAGAATTATGGTTGCACTCATTTTATTGTGGGACGTGATCATGCTGGTGTAGGAAATTATTATGGTACCTATGATGCTCAAAAAATTTTTAGCCAGTTTGATTCTAAGGAGATTGGGATTAAACCATTGTTTTTTGAACATAGTTTTTACTGTAAAAAGTGTATGAATATGGCCTCGGTTAAGACATGTCCGCATTCTGATAAAGAAAGATTTATTTTAAGCGGAACGAAAGTTAGGGAAATGCTTCGAAATGGTCTTACTCTGCCCCAGGAATTTACGCGTCCTGAAGTGGCAGAAGTACTTATCAGAGGGATGAAGCAGAAAAGTCAGGAGTAACTTAGAGAGTATATTTTCCATTTAGAATAGCAATAAGTTGATTACACGCAGGAATCAGCTTATTGCTATAGTTTCCGAATTATAGACATTAACTTCAAGGTAGGGATAAACTAGTCTGGCTTAAATTTGATAGAATGCCACACTGCCCATAATCTCTTTTTTATCTATCTCTTCAGATAAGTTTCTTGAATTCTTTTTGCCGAGAGAGGAACTAACGTAAGCGTCAAATATTCCCCACCTACAATTTGTAAATAA
>NZ_JBALMU010000115.1:7226-11191 GCF_036962285.1 Bacillus sp. JJ634 | reverse complement strand
AAAGTTTAATCAAAAGCACCTCACAAACCGGTATTTTGCGATAAATAAAAAGAATCCATTTTGAAAAAAGTTTGATCATTTCTGTGATTCTTATTCCATTAAAGCGCCCTTTTCTGGAATAAGAAAATTATCATAATTGCAACTATCAATCCAAAAGGGGTGAGTACCCTTTTGGTGACATAATCAACCTTACTGGAAGCTAGAAGTAAAGGGCGGCGACCTCTTAAAAAGCTGTACGAACCTTGGGTCTTACAGGGGATAGTTTCCACACTCTTGGGTTACATTAATCTTTGAAGAAAGTAATTAGCAATCAATGGAAGGAAAAGCTAATGG
Source organism: Bacillus sp. JJ634 (assembly GCF_036962285.1). Taxonomy (NCBI): domain Bacteria; kingdom Bacillati; phylum Bacillota; class Bacilli; order Caryophanales; family Bacillaceae; genus Bacillus; species Bacillus sp. JJ634. The sequence continues at coordinate 10,858 of NZ_JBALMU010000115.1, read as the reverse complement.
AAAAAGGTAAAATTTCATCTCTTCAGATGGCAATCATGATGTTTCCCACGATTGCAGCTACCGCTGTTCTCGGGGTTCCAAGCATCACAGCAAAATATGCCAAAAATGATTTATGGCTGTCCCCCATTTTGGCATCCCTCATTGGATATGTGACGGTGTATATCACTTATCAACTGCATAAACTTTATCCGAAACAAACGGTGATCCAATTCAGTGAACACATCATTGGTCGGTTCACGGGAAAAATTCTCAGTTTTTTATTCTTGTTTTTTTATATCCAGGTCACGGGAATCATCATTAGAGAGTACGCCGAATTTCTTGTCGACTCTTTTCTAGTCGATACCCCGATTAGCGTGATTATGGCATCAATGATATTCCTCTGTGCCTTAACCGTACACGGTGGTTTAGAAGTAATGGGGAGAGCTGCCGAATTGTTTGTACCTGTTTTTATATTTCCACTCGTTATCTTTATCATCTTTTTGGCCCCTGATTTCGAATTCAGGAATATATTCCCGATATTGGGGGATGGGATGATGCCTCCAATCAAGGGCGCGATTGTGCCAGGTGGGTGGTTCACAGAATTTTTTCTGATCACTTTTCTTCTGCCTTTTATAGCAGATAGGAAAAAAGGAATGAAATACGGAATGATAAGTGTTTTTGCTGTGATGATGATGTTAGTTGTGGTCAATCTTTTCGTTCTTTTTATACTCGGGCCAACGACAGCCTCTTATACTTATTCCGCATTTACCGTAGCTCGATACATCAGTATGGCCGACTTTTTTGAACATTTAGAGTCTGGTATCATGGCTGCTTGGATAGTAGGGGCGTTTGTCAAAATTTCTGTGTTTTATTATGCGGCTGCTTTAGGTACCGCCCAGTGGCTGAAACTTTCGGACTACCGGACCGTTATATGGCCGGTAGGGATTCTAATTGTAGTATTTAGCTTTTGGTCACTTCCTAACACAATGGGATTGGAACGTTATCTTGTCGGAGCCTTCCCCTTATTCGCGTTATTAATACAAACGGCTATTCCTCTGTTTTTGTTGGCGATTGCAGTTGTAAAGAAAAGAAAACGTAAAAGAACCAAAATTATTTGAACTGTTACATAGATATCCAATTTTCTTTAAAGGTGTTGTTCAACAATATGGCCCTTTAACGGAATAACTTATTGTCACTCAACAGTTCCTCAATCGATCTTTCAATTCAGATGTTCTTTTTCTTTTCACTATAAAAACGCCCCTTTAGATAAAAATATCCAAAGGGGTAAAACGGTGCAACTTTTTTACAAACGGTACGACTTTATTTTAAATCCACAGCCATAACTAATCTCATACCCCTATTACTCAACTGTCACACTCTTCGCCAAATTACGCGGTTTATCCACATCGCATTCGCGGTGAAGCGCTGCATAGTACGCAATGAGTTGGAGAGGGATCACAGAAATAAGCGGTGTTAATAGTTCATGCACTTTTGGAATAACAAAACGGTCGTCTTCTTCTTCCAATCCCTTCATAGAAATAATACATGGGTTCGCACCACGAGCGGCAACCTCTTTCACATTTCCACGAATGCTTAAGTTCACACCTTCTTGCGTTGCAAGCGCAACAACCGGTGTACCTTCTTCGATTAATGCAATCGTGCCGTGTTTTAATTCTCCACCAGCAAATCCTTCTGCTTGAATATATGAGATTTCCTTTAACTTCAATGCCCCTTCTAAACCTACATAGTAGTCTAAAGAGCGGCCGATAAAGAAGCAGTTACGTGTCACAGATAAGAATTCACGAGCAATAGTTTCCATTTCTTCCTTCGAATCACAAAGAGCAACCATAGCTGTGGCGACCATTCCAAGCTCTTTTACAAGATCAAAGTCTATCTCCTCATTGCGGAACTTTGCCACTACATTAGCTAAGATAGCAAGTACCGCTACTTGAGCTGTATAAGCCTTTGTAGACGCTACTGCAATTTCCGGACCTGCATGTAAAAGTAACGTAAAGTCCGCTTCACGTGAAAGCGTAGAGCCTGGTACATTTGTAATCGTAAGAGCTTTATGGCCTAGCTCCTTAATTGCCACAAGAACGGCACGGCTATCTGCCGTTTCACCACTTTGTGAAATGAAAATAAATAACGGTTTTTCTGATAAAAGCGGCATATTGTACGTAAATTCCGAAGCCACATGCACTTCTACTGGAATTTTCGCCATTTTTTCAATGAACTGCTTACCAATTAAACCAGCGTGATAACTTGTTCCACAAGCAACGATATAGATGCGATCCGCTCCGCTTACAGCTTCTGCAATATTGAAGTCAATCATAAGCTCGTCGTTTTCATTTTGGTAAGCTTGAATAATTTTACGAATAACAGCTGGCTGCTCATCGATTTCTTTAAGCATATAGTGCGGATACGTTCCTTTTTCAATATCACTCGCATCTAGCTCTGCTGTATAGGGTTCACGTGAAACCTCTTCATTATTTAAGTTTTTAATCGTTACATCTTCTTTCGTCACAACGACCATTTCTTTATCCATTAGTTCTAAAAATTGATCGGTTACTTGCAACATTGCCATTGCATCAGAAGCGACTACATTAAAGTCTTCACCCACACCAATTAATAATGGGCTTTTATTTTTTGCTACATAGATGACCTCAGTATTCTCAGCATCTAACAATGCTAGAGCGTAAGAGCCTTTTAATAAGGTTAATGTATGACGGAATGCTTCCTCAACGTCTCTTCCTTCGTTTACAAATTTCTCAATTAATTGAACAATTACTTCTGTATCTGTATCACTTTTAAACGTTACATCTTGTAAATACTCACGTTTTAAAATCGCATAGTTCTCAATAACTCCATTATGAACAAGTGTAAATCGACCTGATGCACTTTGGTGCGGATGCGCATTATCTTGACTCGGTACACCATGAGTTGCCCAGCGCGTATGTCCAATTCCTGTATGTGCTGACACATCTCCATCCACTTCAGCACGTAAATCCGCAATACGGCCTTTTTCTTTGAAAATGGTTACACCTTCTTCATTCTTAACAGCAATACCCGCTGAATCATATCCACGATATTCAAGCTTTTCTAAACCTTTTAATAAAATCTCCTTCGCATCTTGAAGGCCAGTATACCCAACGATTCCACACATAGTGATGTTCCTCCAAACCGGTTGGAGGAGGTAAGTATGTATCAGACGGGCTCTGCACACACTTACCCCCTCACCTCATTATTTTTTAAATTTTTACTGTTTGTGCATTTTCCACCCTTTGTGCAGCAAGTTACCCCGCTGTTTTAAGATGAAAATTACGACGGTTGTGCACAGTCAACCGGGAGGCATCCGCCGATTGTTCGATAAACCTCCCCCTCGTCAACTAAGCCATCGTTTCGTCCAGACTTAGTTCAGGCGCTTGTAAAACTACTATATTATTACCTTGCCCCTCCTCCTGCTTTTCAATTAACAAATATTAGCAAGCATAGAAAACAGGATAAGCATATCGTAAACAAAACTAAACAAAAGGTCAATCCTATATTACTTTTTCACCTCATAAAATGACTTAAGGAGCATTCCTTTCCCATACTCTCTAATTTGATTTAACGTGATTCTTTTGAACCATATAACATAAAAATATGCATAACAG
>NZ_JBALMU010000115.1:0-7203 GCF_036962285.1 Bacillus sp. JJ634 | reverse complement strand
CTGTTATGCATATTTTTAAAACATACCTTTGTAAAAGTTTTCTTATTCAGTCAATCCCATTTCAGCTTGTACAACAGTGACAATTCGATTGACATAATGTGTACATTCTTCAGAAGTCGGGGCTTCTGCCATAACGCGCACAAGAGGCTCTGTTCCTGATGGTCGAACTAAAATACGTCCGTTCCCATTCATCTCCGCTTCCACTTCTCGAATGACGCCTTGCACTTTTTCATTCGCTGTAACACCATGTTTATCGCTCACACGTACATTCACAAGTGTTTGTGGATACTTCTTCATTTCGCCAGCTAATTCAGATAACGGTTTCTTCGTTTCACTCATAATATTAACGAGTTGTAAACCGGTTAATAAACCATCTCCTGTTGTATTATAATCCAGGAAAATAATATGACCTGATTGTTCTCCCCCTAGATTGTAGCCGCCCTTTTTCATTTCTTCAACAACGTATCGGTCTCCAACAGCCGTTTGTGCGCTATTCACACCATGTTCCTCTAATCCTTTATAGAAACCAAGATTACTCATTACCGTCGAAACAACTGTGTTATGTTTTAAACGATTTTGTTCCTTTAAATACTTGGCACAAATATACATAATTTGATCGCCATCCACGATGTTTCCTTTTTCATCAACAGCGATAATGCGATCACCATCACCATCAAATGCCAGTCCTACACTCGCACCTTTTTCAAGAACAAAGGAAGCCAACGCTTCTGGATGCGTCGATCCCACACCTTCGTTAATATTTAAACCATTTGGTGAAGCCCCCATTGTCGAAACATCTGCATCTAAATCGGCAAATAAATGTGTCGCAAGAGAAGATGTCGCACCGTGAGCACAATCCAAAGCAATATGAATACCTGTAAACTCTTCATCCACAGATTGTTTTAAGTACTGAATGTATTTTTGGCCACCTTCGAAATAATCATTGACATGTCCTAGATCTCCACCAACTGGACGTGGCAGCTCATCTTGTTCTGAATCAAGCAGCGCTTCTACTTCTGCTTCCTGCTCATCTGTCAGCTTAAACCCGTCTGGTCCGAAAAATTTAATCCCATTATCCGCAACTGGGTTATGTGAAGCAGAAATCATGACACCTGCTTCAGCACTTAACGCTTTTGTTAAATAGGCCACACCAGGGGTTGAAATGACTCCTAAGCGCATTACTTCGGCACCAATAGATAATAAGCCTGCTACCAGTGCGCCTTCTAACATATGGCCAGAAATACGCGTGTCACGTCCGATTAAAACTTTCGGAGTCTCAGCATGCTTTGTTAATACATACCCGCCAAAACGTCCTAACTTAAATGCTAATTCAGGAGTTAGTTCGCTATTCGCCACACCCCTTACTCCATCTGTACCAAAATATTTACCCATCTAAAATCGCTCCTTCTTTGAATCATTTCTATTGTATAACCGCCTAGCGTAGGCTATGTTTCTTCCTTTTGAGTAATGGAGACCGTTGCGGTTGATGATGAGAGTTCCCATTCCACATTGTCAGGTACTTTAACAGATAACGGTACATCGTGCTCACCTTCTGTTAATTGACTAACATCCGCTGTCACGACTATGTCATTCACTGTTATATTCTTTAAGTCTTGGCTAGCTCCCATCAGCGTAATATCCGTCTTTTTAGGTTCTACCTCTACTTCCTGATTCTCATCCAACCCAGTAATCCCAATTATGAGGTTAGTTAGTTTTTTAGATTCAACCGATACCTCTTGTTCTTCTTCTTGCTGCTCCTGTGGCTCCTGCGTTTGTTCCTCTTCGTCCTGTTCTATTTGTTCTTCTTGTGCTTGATCTTCTTTTTCTTTTTCTTTTTCTTCTTCATCCACTACGTGATCAATTTGGACTTTCACTTTAACCGTGCTTACTGACATTTTCTTCACATCATCAGGCTGTGGCAGTTTGACCTCTAATTCCGTATTGCCGGTCACTTTTGAAATATCAACATCTACATTAATACTGTTAATGTTTTTTAGATCCTCTTCTTTTCCGTATACCGTTACCTCTTTTGGATTAACTGATAAACTCTTAATTTGAATTCCATCTTTGGCCTTCCCTTTTTGAACAGCATTAATTTTAACTGTTTTAGACGGTATACTAATCGGCAAAGTAACGTTAACACTTGCTGGTTCAATAACGACATCCAGATTATTTAAATTGCGGTCTAAAGCCCGAACAGTTGCTTTACCGTTTACTGTCTGTTTAACATCTTTATTTAAACCAATCATGGCTTTCACATAAGAAATTTGTTCAATCGTTTCCTTAGCTCCCGTAACTTTTACTGTTTGTGGACTAACAATCGGCGGTTCTGCTGAATATCCATCGGCTAACACAGAGGGGTCATATTCAGCTTCAACTGGGAATTCTTTCGTGACTCTCTCTTGAATGTTCACTTCGACATATTCCGGCTCAATTGTTGCCACTAGTTTTTCATTTAGATCACTAATTTTAAACGTTACAGTTCGACTTCCTATCGTAATATTGGGGTCAGAAAGATCAACATACACTTTGAAGTCACGTTGATTTTTTGCAGCTGTAACAAGTGCCTTAGCCCCTTTCAAGGTCACATCAACATTATCAGGCATACCGCTGACAACCAGGTTTTCCATGTCATAGTACACTTCAACCGGGACGTTCTCAATCGTCTCCGTAGCGATATCAGGAGAAGTTGAAAATCCAATTGACTTTTTATCAGACTGCAACTCAAAGTTCGCTGAAATAAACAGTAAAACAGCAATCACAAACGACGCGATTCTAACAAACCATTTATTCGCCATCAGTTTATCCATTCTTCTTCCCCCTCCAACTCAAGATTCCTGAGGAAGTAGGCTTGTTTTTATTTAATACAAGTTCATTTATCAGCATTTCTTTAAATGCATCCTGATCTAAATTACGATACAGTTCACCATTTTTAGTCAGTGAAATACTCCCTGTTTCTTCCGAGACAACAATGGTTAAACAATCGGTTACTTCACTAATACCGATTGCCGCTCGATGACGTGTACCTAATTCTTTCGAAATAAAAGGGCTTTCCGATAACGGCAAATAACAAGCCGCCGCAGCCACTCTATTATCTTGCAGGATTACCGCACCATCATGAAGCGGGGTATTGGGAATAAATATATTAATCAATAATTCCGACGTAATATGCGATCCAAGCGGAATACCTGTTTCAATATAGTCGCTTAAACCGGTCCCTTTTTCAATTGAAATTAAAGCTCCAATCCGTCTTTTTGCCATATAGGCAGAAGCTTTCACAATTTCTTCTACCAAATGCTCTTGCTCATCCTCTTCTGGCATATTATTTCGTGAAAAAAGGCTTCCTCGTCCTAACTGTTCAAGAGCACGTCTTAATTCTGGTTGGAAAATAATCAAGATAGCCAAAACCCCCCAGGTCATAACCTGCTCCATTAACCACCCTAACGTATTTAAACCAAGCAAACTACTCAAGCTGCGCACAACCACAATAACAAAAATCCCTTTTAACAGTTGAACAGCCTTTGTCCCGCGAATAATGTTAAATATCTTATATATTAAAAACCAAACGAGGAAAATATCTAATAAATTTACTACGTAATCCCAAAATGTTAAATCGGGTAATGCCATATTATTTCCTCCAGTCAATAAAACACTTAACCTATGTAAGCACAAATATCACGAACCTTTTTAGTATACCATTTTCCATATCATAATCCTAAATTTAATATAATCGGAAAAGGCAAATCTACCTGAAGCACTAGCTTCAGGCAGATTCGCTACCTAGTTCTCCTCGCCTGATTTTTCTCCTGCTTCTGGGTACACAATTGACTTCACTGTATGTTTTATCTTAAACCATAACCATTCAAAAGCTTGATCAATTTCTTCAATCTGCCCCGTAACATTCCCAGCTGCAGCCATATATTGTTGACCATTGATAACAGTCACATCACCATCCACTTGACCTTCAATACGAATGTCCCCATTTTGGACAACGATATCTCCCTCAACGGTCTTCCCCTCTGGAACAATGACCGTTTCACCTTCTACAATTAAATTCGGTTGCTTCGATACAGAGAATCGTTGATCTTCATTATAAGTCGAAAAAACGGAACCTGTCATAAGTAAAACAAACAAGGACGCTGCTGTTAAAAGTGGATGTTGCTTAAACCAGCGCTTAGCCCCTACTTGTTTTTTCTCCTTAGGAAGTTGGGCCATAACTCTAGCTGTAAAGTCATCAGGTGCTTTAATATGGGACGTGCTTTGTACGAGAGCAACTGCCTTTTTCATCTCATGAAAATACTCTCGACATTCAGAACAGGTTTGTAAATGACTCCGTAAAATTTCTTGATGATCTGACGTAATGTCTTCATCTAAATAATCGTGCATATATTCAATGATATCCTCATGGCAATTCAAAATACTCACCTTCTTTTTAAAAATGGCGCAGTTGTTTTCGCAAAGCTTCACGACCGCGATGTATCCTCGTTTTGACTGTACCGACTGGTAGATCCAATATGTCGCTAATTTCCTTCAATGATAGTTCTTCAATATATTTCAAAACGATAACCGATCGATATTTTTCTGGCAACCTTGTGATTTCTGCCTGAATAGATTCTTGAAGCTCTAATGATGCTACTTCCTCTTCTGGCTTCAATGTATCTGAAGCAATCTGCGAATACATATTCAATCCCTCTGTACCAGCTACTTCAGCATCTAAATGATAATCCGGCTTCTTCTTTCGAAGTCGATCAATACAGAGGTTCGTTGCAATTCGATATAACCATGTTGAAAATTTCATGTTAATCTTAAAGCTATGGATATTTACAAAGGCCCTCACAAACGCTTCTTGAGCTAAATCCTCTGCTTCATGCCTATTCCCCAGCATCCTAAAGCAAAGTTGAAAAACTTTATCCTTATATAGTTCAACAATTTCTCCAAATGCGTTTTGATCACCTTTTAGAACTTGATTAATTCTTTTTTTTATAAGTGCTTCCATCCTGTTTCTACCCCCGCTCATGCGGCTATACGATAAGTACGAATCGTAAGCTAAAAGGTTTCAAAAATTTCCCCATTTTAATTTTAACAAAGTTTTTACTAGTTTGTTCAATAAAATACAAATGAACAAATATAAAAAAACAGCAACTTCATGACTCGGAAGTTACTGTCCTCTTAAACTAACTTATAAAAGCTTTTCTCCTAACAGTGAGCCCATCAACGCGACTGCAAGCACTGCCGTTTTATTTCGTTCATCTAAAATCGGATTTACCTCAACTAACTCTGCAGAAGTAACTAATTGAGACTCTGCCAACATCTCCATGGCTAAATGACTTTCTCGATAACTAACCCCTCCATTAACAGGTGTCCCTACCCCTGGGGCATCTGCGGGGTCTAGCGCATCTAAATCTAGAGATAAATGAACGCCGTCTACTCGCTCACTTAAGTATGTAATACATTGCTCCATAACCGTTGCCATTCCTAAACGGTCAATTTCATGCATCGTATAGACTTTAATTCCTTTTTCCTTAATCAACTTCTTCTCGCCTTCGTCAAGTGATCGAGCGCCAATAATCACAATATGTTCTGGCTTAACCTTGGGCGCATACCCTTGTATATTGACTAAATCTGGATGACCAAGCCCTATACTAACAGCTAGCGGCATTCCATGTATATTACCAGAAGGGGAAGTCTCCTCTGTATTTAAATCTCCATGGGCATCAAACCAAATTACACCTAAATTTTGATAATGCTTTGCTACCCCAGCCAAAGTGCCAATACCAATGGAGTGATCCCCCCCCAACACAAGCGGAAATGAATGATTCTTCATAATTTCATCTACTTTATCTGCTAATAATCGATTTACCTCCGTAACAACCGGTAAGTTTTTTAAATTAGAGTGCGAAGGAGCTCTACTAGCAGTGCGACTAATAATGATATCTCCTAAGTCTTCCACTTCAAGTTGCAGATCCTCAAAACGCTCAACAATCCCAGCATACCGGATCGCACTTGGCCCCATATCTACCCCTCTCCGTGTTTGACCAAGGTCCATAGGAACACCGATTAATGATATTTTCTCTATATTCATCTCATCTCCCCCTCTCTTCCATTTTATAACTGAAAAGACAAATGGTTCAACTTAACAAATTGATGTATAAAGATACAAACACAAAAAAGTCTTAAACTATATTAGTTTAAGACGAAATTATGGTGTTATGTAGTTAATGGTGGAGCCTAGCGGGATCGAACCGCTGACCTCCTGCGTGCAAGGCAGGCGCTCTCCCAGCTGAGCTAAGGCCCCATATGAAATTTAAAAAGATGGCTGGGCTAGAAGGATTCGAACCTTCGCATGACGGAATCAAAATCCGCTGCCTTACCGCTTGGCTATAGCCCAATATATGAATAAAAAACGCCTATAATTTTATAAGATGGTGGAGGGGGGCAGATTCGAACTGCCGAACCCGAAGGAGCGGATTTACAGTCCGCCGCGTTTAGCCACTTCGCTACCCCTCCACATATATGTGGGAATGGTGCCGGCAAGAGGACTTGAACCCCCAACCTACTGATTACAAGTCAGTTGCTCTACCAATTGAGCTACACCGGCATATAAATGGTGGAGGATGACGGGATCGAACCGCCGACCCTCTGCTTGTAAGGCAGATGCTCTCCCAGCTGAGCTAATCCTCCAAAATGGTGACCCCTACGGGATTCGAACCCGTGTTACCGCCGTGAAAGGGCGGTGTCTTAACCGCTTGACCAAGGGGCCTGTATAAAAAGTAGATCTAGTCAGTAACAGTAAGCTCCCAAGCGGGCTTGAACCGCTGACCTCTTCCTTACCATGGAAGTGCTCTACCTACTGAGCTATGGAAGCATGGCTCCGCAGGTAGGATTCGAACCTACGACCGCTCGGTTAACAGCCGAGTGCTCTACCACTGAGCTACTGCGGAATAATAAATGTTTCCTAAAACTCGTTATTGTTCATAATATTATTATGAAACAGCTTGGCGACGTCCTACTCTCACAGGGGGAAACCCCCAACTACCATCGGCGCTGAAGAGCTTAACTTCCGTGTTCGGAATGGGAACGGGTGTGACCTCTTCGCCATCATTACCAGACTATATTCATCTCTCAAAGACATTTATTATTTTAATATATTCTTTGAGACTTTGCAAGAATAAATTTTGTTTTTTATTCCTTCAAAACTAGATA
>NZ_JBALMU010000114.1:0-19584 GCF_036962285.1 Bacillus sp. JJ634 | reverse complement strand
AAAGCTTACCTTTGAAAACCACAAAGGTAAGTTTCACTGTATCTCACCAATCGGACCTTACTACAAAAGCGAGGCGACTGTTCAGCCCCGACAAGCATAAGATGAAATGCGGCGTGGCGCAGTTTGCCACAGAGCATGACAGCTTATGACCTCGAGGGGCTAGGAGCCGCAGCTAGATGAGGGCAGTTGTCCCCCACCTATCTTCCTTGTTTACTCATAAGCTTGAGATGGGGGTCTTACTGCCCGTTAAGAGTGGGATAAAGTAAAACGCGCACCACTAATCCGCTCTCTCCTTATGAATGATTAGCTCAACCAATTCATTACGGGCATCGGCTCTATTTCCTAATCAAATGTTAATTGGCAAAAAAAAACGACCCCAGTGTCGTTAACCGGAATCGCCTAGTCTTTATTTATAAAAAAAGAACATATATAATAGCACCCTGCTATAGGAATTCATCTTTTCTCTAAAATTCTTTTAAACCTAAACTAATCTGTAAAGCTTCGTTTACTTTTTGCATCATTGTTTCATCGAGATACGTAATTTTGTCTGTCAAGCGTTGCTTATCAATCGTGCGAATTTGTTCTAAAAGAATAACGGAATCTCGCTCGAATCCATATTTTTTCGCGTTAATCTCCACATGTGTTGGCAATTTTGCTTTTTGAATTTGAGCTGTAATGGCTGCCACAATCACTGTCGGACTAAAGCGATTTCCGATATCATTTTGAAGAATGAGTACCGGACGGGTCCCACCTTGTTCTGAGCCGACAACTGGAGAAAGATCTGCGAAGTATACGTCACCACGCTTAACAACAATCAATGGCTCAGCCTCCACTAGCTAATCGCTCGACAGCATGTTCAGCTTCATATTCTGGATATTCAGCCTGAAATGCTTCAGAAGCGATTGTTAAATTAATGGCCGCCATTTCAATATAGCCACGTTTCATTGATTCCCGAAATTCTTTCTTTTTACGAAGATACATAGTCGTGGCACGATAAATAAACTCACTGCGATTAACGTTTTCTTCACTCGCATACCCGTCTAACTCAGTTAATACATTTTGAGGTAATCGAATTATTATCTCTCTTGTTGCGCCGGATTCAGACACAAGCATACACCTCCACCATCACTACACACCATAGTCTATATACCTTTTCCATATTACCATTAAAATACCTATCTGCAAAGAGTATATTCCATCCTCTGTCTTATTATCAGCGAACCGCAATAAATATTATTCACATTTTTGTAATTTTTTTACACAATCAATCATTCAAGAGCGTATTACGGACGTGTGATACTTGATAATTCTGCCTATATACACGCGGTACACGCGCCGCTATCATACAAGTCACTTCATAATTAATCGTTTCTAATGTCGCGGCAATCTCATCCACTGAAATCGCTAACCCATCACTTTCACCAATTAACGTCACTTCTGTCCCAATAGGAAGTGGTTGAGACAACTTAATCATACACTGATCCATACAAATTCGGCCAACAATCGGCGCCTTTTCACCTGCAACAATCACTTCTTGGCTATGCAACTTACGAATCCATCCATCCGCATAACCAATAGGCAATGTAGCAACCCACTCTTCTTCTGCAGCCGTATAAGTAGCTCCATAGCTAACATGATCGCCTTTGTTCAACCGTTTCACATGTACGATTTTTGTTTTCAAGCTAAATGCTTCTTTCAACGTAAAAGGCAATAGCTGCTTGATATCTGGAGACGGACTTAACCCGTACATACTAATCCCGAAACGTACAGCATTAAACAAAGGGTCTGTAAATCGTAATGAAGCCGCACTATTTGCCGCATGAACAAGTTCAGGAAGCTTTCGCAAAGAAGATAACAACATTTTAAATGTATTTAGCTGCTGTTGATAATATGATAAATTTAGTTCATCAGCTGTTGCAAAATGCGTAAAAACTCCAACAAATCTAAACCGAGGTTCGTTCGATAACCACTGTTCAAGAGCCTGCAATTCTTCCGAAGTACGTACACCGATTCGCCCCATACCGCTGTCACATTTAATATGCACATGAAGAACCTGTTTCTCCCCTACATACTGCTTCACTTGCTCCAGCCACTCTTGGCTAAAAACCGTTAAAGAAATGTGCGCTTCTGCAGCAATACCGGCATCTTCCGGTCTAGATGCACCAAGCACAAGAATAGGAGCTGTAATTCCTTTTTTTCTGAGCGCAAGTGCCTCATCTAAAAAAGCGACAGCAAGAAAATTGGCCCCCGCTTTAAGTGCTGTATTCGCTACTTCATAATCACCATGTCCATATGCATTCGCCTTCACAACAGCAAACATTTTTACATCTTGCGGCAATATTTTTTTCATAGAAACAACATTTTCATAAATGTAATCTAAATTCACTTCCGCCCATGTATCGCGGTGAAACCCCTGCATACTCAAACTACGTAACCTTCTTTCATTATTTCTCCATTTATTTCATGCCTAACGGGCAGCAAGACCTCCTGCCCCAAGCTGGGACACAACTAACTGTCCGACTTGTTCAACTACCCATAAGCAGGCCCCCACTGATGGAAGTTTTCCTTTATTTTAAAACGGTTTAACAGAAAGGAAAAGAGCTATATGTCATATAGGCCATTTACAGGCAACAACGATGTCCAAAAAGATAGAGGCTGTCTCCATCAATAGGACAGCCTCTGTGTTTTCAAAATCCCACTCTATTTTACAGGCTCCACTCCAACTGTACGAGCTATCTCTACCATTTCATCTGGAGATAAGCTTTGTGAAGCAAGCGTATAGTTGACTCCTTCATATGTCCACGTCACCATATTATCCGCTAATGCACCTACTGTAAATCCTAAATCTACTGGATTTCCATTTACAGTTGTCGAAACGATTTTCGTTTGGACCACTTCAGCCTTCTCTTGAATTAATGTAAAGCTGTTCTTTTCCCCTTCATATGTCAAAACAACCCGTTCCCCATTTTCTGTATCAATTCGTTGTTCATCAGTTAAACTCATACCTTGCATTTCCGCTGGATATTTAACAGAGAAATTTTGATCTTTTACTTCAGCCATCACTTCTACCTCAAGCTGAGCACTTGTCATATTTTTCTGCATATCAAACGCATCTTTATCAAACGTTGTATCGAATTTCACCTTGGAGAACTCCACTGTAACTAATACATTTTTATCTGGATCCATCACCTTTACACTAACTGGAGATAGATCCTTTTTATTCAATGTAATTTCTTGGACAGGAAGCATTTTACTATTTTGATAGCGTGTTTTTGTTTCAAATACATATTGGTTATCTACTTCTTTAAATGTTGCACTTTTATCCTCCGTAATATCTTTTACAAGTGACTCGTATAAATACGCTTGGCTGCTATTCTCCGGCCATTCACTTTGAAACTTAAAGCTCTTATTTAACGCGGGCGTTAAAACATATACTCCCTCATTATTCCTTAAAATCATTTGGCTTTGTTCTTTCTCTTGGTTCTTCAAATTTACTCGATAGAAAGAAGGATTCTTATGCCAAATTTCCACGTTATATACTTGCGGATCGGTCCCCATTTGTAACGTCATCTTCGCATTTGCTTTGTAGCCTTTCATTTCTTCAACCTTTTCATTTAAAGCTGTCACAACATCAGCTTGTGATTTCTGACCACAGGCACTGAGAGCCAACAACAGCATAACCCCAGCCAAAAGAATCCCCATTTTCTTCATCTTTTCAACCCCTTTTGTCATTTAAACATAAAAGAGAGAGGAAAAGGCAGGACCTTAAGACTTAGCGTTTATCTTGATGTATCTCCCACCTGAAGTCCGCTATGCTTTCCCCAACCTTGTCTCTCTCTATCGCAATAGAAGTATATGAGACAACCTCAGCAAATATGATTCGAAAAGCGGAAGCGACTTGGGCAAGCACATGCAGCAATTTGAACGAAACTAAAAAGCATCCCGTGCCTGTTAGGAGCCATTATTCTCTGCGTAACAAACTAAATGTTAAAGCTCGATAAGTAAGAAAAACAGCACTTCTGTTAAGATTCTTCTACTTCTTCAATGACGACTTGAGCAACAGCATATTCTTTGCTGTGACTAATGGATAAATGGACTCCTTTGGAGATTGGCGCAGTAATGCAGGGTTTCCCTGCTTCATCGACCATAATTTCAATATCAAGAAAAGACAAGTGCTTCCCTATTCCTGTTCCATTTGCTTTTGAAAAAGCTTCCTTAGCCGCAAAGCGCCCTGCAATATATTCAATTTGCCGCGCTCCCTTCAGCTGCTCATACCGGCTTTGTTCATTAGCTGTTAAAATTCGTTCTGAAAAACGTGGTTGACGCTCTATAATCTGCTTCATTCTTTGAATTTCTGTAATATCAATCCCTATTCCCTTTATCATCTAAACAACCCCTTCTATAATAGACGTAACATTCATAAAATGAGTACAACCATTTCAATCTTCCAAAAGGAGAATCTATGTTTATAAGAACTGAAAGCTTTCAACAGTATGTACGTTGTTTTCCTGCTGTTACCTCCTACATTTTCTTTATGATGATTGTATTCGTACTAACCTTATTTCCATCGTTTCTTGGAAATATCATTCATTACGGAACAGGTGTTAACTTGTACATTGCAGATGGTCAATGGTGGCGACTCCTTACCCCAACTTTTTTACATTACTCGTTTACCCATATATTGTTTAATGGGTTTTCCCTAGCCATCTTTGGACCAACACTTGAAAAAATTCTGGGTTCTATAAAGTTTGCTCTTTTTTTTCTATTAACAGGGACCATCGCCAACATTGCTACCTTTTTCTTAACACCACTTACCTTCATTCATACCGGAGCAAGCGGAGCGATCTTTGGCATTCTCGGATTTTTCCTCTATATGGCTCGTTTTCGAAAACATCACTTATCTAAAAATGAAATTCATACGATTTATACTCTAACAGGCATCGCTGTTATTATGACATTTATCCAACCTAATATAAACATTGTCGCTCATATCGGCGGCCTACTTGCAGGTGTCATTCTCGCTCCACTATTTTGGCGTAAATAAAAGAAGCTAACTGTTTAGTAGCTTCTTTTATTCTTGGCTATGTGAACGAAAATGGTTTGTTTTTCTGTTAGTTCGTACGACCATTCTTTAAAAACCATGTTTGCACCGCATCAAAATCCTTGGCTTCTACGTCCCTTACTTCTCCCTCTCGAAAAGCAATTCCTGATTTGATTAAAGCAGAAATAGAAGAGAGTTGCTTTCGTTGCTGCGCCCAGCTTGTTTTTGATTCAATCGATTGAATTTTACTTTTATGAAACAAAATCGTTTGTTTGGATAACCCTCGGCTCCTCATCAACAGTTGATGATTCGTAATATTCCAACCAGCCGCTTTATATTGCAAAAAAGCCCAACCAATACTAATTGGCAATAAAACCAAAGAAACGTACCCCCAAGGGCGGAAAAAATAAATAAAAACGATTATGACAGGAATGAAGAAAATGGCCCGTCGAAACATATAGCGCGGAAGTGCACGTGCCGGCAACGGCTTCACTTCTACATCTGCTACATAATCTGGTAGACATTGTTCTAAATATTTTTGTAAATGTTTCTTTTTCACAAGCGGAAAAAGCATAACCTTTAAGCTATCTTTATCCGCTTCTGACCCTCCTGCATACTCCAAATAAACCGTTGCATAACCTAAAGGCTGCCTTACTACATTTTCGATAATTCGAATCCCTTGTACTTTTTTTAACGGAATCGTCAGCTGTCTTTTCTCAAGTAAACCTCTTGAAATGATTAACTCATCTTCCTTTTTCTCAACCGTAAACCGAGCATATTTCAACATCATCCCGATTGTCGCAAGCATGTATACAATCAGCACTGCGACGAAAGCGAAAACGGTCAATAAAAAGGTACCGAGCGCTAATACATCCTCATACTCCCCAACAAACCGCTCAAATGGGATCATTTCATCAAACTGCGAAACAAAAGCAGCCACCCCAGATAGCACAACTCCAACAGCCCCAGAAGTAGCAGCCATCAAGAAAAGCTCTGGAAATTGCAGTCTAAACGTCACAGCGGACTCTTGCTTAATAACGGGTTCCGCGACTAAATCGATTTCTGGCTGTTCTCCTAGCATTTTATTTCTTTTCGCTTCTGCTAATCGTTCATTTAATCGTTCAGCTTCTTCTTTACGAATGGCCGATAACACCGCTTCTGCTTGAGCACCGCCGGCGGTTTCGATACTAATTTTCACAAGCCCGCACAGCCTCTGAATAATCCCTTCTGACACATCAATACTATGTATTCGTTCAAAGCGAATATAACGTTTTTTTCGGACAAATACACCCGATTCAATCCTTAATTCACCATCTTCAATACGATAGGTAAATCGAAACCATTCAATAATAGCTGTCACAATAACAAATAAACAAATACTACCCAAGATGGCCAATTGAATCGTCCCCGCTAATCCATCCATATCCCCTCCGAAGACGACAACAATGATAATCGGAACGAGCATATCTTTAATAGCCTTTATCACATTCAACAACATAGCAATCGGATGCAATCGTTTCGGTTCAGACATCTTCTTCCTCCACACTTGCCATTTTCGAAATATATTGCCTCAATTCATCCGCCTCCTGTAAATCAAGAGCCGGAATCGTATGTACAGTCGCTGCAGTTGATACTTCCACTGACGCTAAGTCATATTTACGTAAAAAAGGACCTTGGTTCGTTTCTACATGCTGAACACGAATCATCGGTACAAGCGTCCGCTTAATGACAAAAATCCCTCTTTGAATTTCAATTTCTGTCTCTCGCACTTCATAACGAAAACGGCGCCACTTAATTAAAGGTAATAGATAGATCCCTAAGTATGGCTGAATGACCGATAATACAATCAGCCCCCCAATAATCCAAGGTGTCCAATCAAATATAATGGTTAACACAAGTACAGCAATCGTAATAATCCAGATTATCAAACATTCCAAAAAACCAATGATGCGCCATACCTTTAACGCCCTCGTTGATATTTGGTTTTGAAGCTCCATGAATTCACTCCTTCCCATGAGAAAAATCCTATTTTCATACCACTCCTCTTCAGTATACTATATCTATTTGTTCACTTCTTTTTCTTTTATTTTTACGTCACCATACTTTTAAGCAAAGTGATGGAGCCTGGAGCTAAACAACAAAACGATTTAAGAATGTTATACTTTCTTGTACTTTCCCAAAAAACTTTACTTCTTCCACAAAAAACGGCCTTTCCACGATTGAACGATCGAGAAAAGGCCGTAAACTTGATTTATTCTTTTGTTATAAGCTTTTGTTCAGCCTTATTATTAATGGCTTTGTTTTTCACGTCTTTGGCTCGAGCTACGGTTGCCATGACCATTCGATTTACGGTTAGTTGAACGTTTAGCACCGAAATCTTTTCTGCCAGATGAGCTGCGTCCGTTACGATTTCTATTATTAGAGCTGCCGCCACGGTTACGGTCACGACGCATTGGCATTGGTGCTTCATCTGTTAATTTAACAGGTGTTTGATCAGGCTCTTTTGTTAATGATTTAAGCATTGCAGCTACTAAATCAACAGCCGTATGCTTTTGCATTAACTCTTCTGCTTGAGCAAGGTATAATGAAAGATCTTCATTTTCAATTGTGTTTTGAATTTTTTCTGTAACAGCTTTTTGTTGTCCTTCTAACGCTTCTGTCAAAGTTGGTGTCTTCATTTTCACCATACGCTTTTTCGTCGTATGTTCAACAGCTTGTAATTGACCTCTTTCTCTCGGAGTAACAAATGTAATCGCTACACCATGTTTACCTGCACGTCCAGTACGTCCAATACGGTGAACGTAGCTTTCTGGATCTTGGGGAATATCGAAGTTATACACGTGAGTAACACCTGAGATATCCAAACCACGTGCCGCTACGTCTGTTGCAACTAATACATCAATGTTACCCTCTTTAAATTTCTTTAACACAGATAGACGCTTCGCTTGACTTAAATCACCGTGAATTCCTTCAGCCATATAGCCTCGGATATTTAAAGCAGATGACAGTTCATCCACACGACGCTTTGTACGACCAAATACAATCGCAAGCTCTGGTGTTTGAATATCAAGAAGACGCGCTAACGTATCGAACTTTTCATTTTCTCTTAAATCGACATAGTATTGCTCAATACGGTCAACTGTCATTTCTTTTGCTTTTACACGTACAAGCGTTGGATTTTGCATGAATCTTTCTGCAATCTTACGAATTGGGTCAGGCATTGTTGCTGAGAATAACAATGTTTGTCTCTCTTCTGGAACAGTAGACAAAATAGACTCAATATCTTCAATGAATCCCATGTTTAACATTTCATCTGCTTCATCAAGTACCACTGTGTGTACATTGCCTAAACGGATGTTTTTACGTTTAATATGGTCAAGTAAACGACCTGGTGTACCGACAATAATATGTGGTTTTTTCTTTAAAGCACGGATTTGACGATCGATATCTTGACCACCATATACCGCTAATACACGCGCTCGTTTTCCGTAGCCAAGTTTGAAGAGTTCTTCAGAAACTTGAATCGCAAGTTCACGTGTTGGAGCAATGACAATTCCTTGTACATTCTCGTCATTTATATCGATATTTTCCATTAACGGAATACCAAATGCTGCTGTTTTACCTGTTCCAGTTTGAGCTTGACCAATAATATCTTTTCCCTCAAGCGCTAATGGAATCGTTTGAGCTTGAATCGGGCTCGCTTCCTCAAATCCCATTTTTTCAATTGATTTCATAGACGTTCTATCTAATCCTAATTCGCTAAACAATGTCAATGTGTTCGTGCTCCTTTTAATATCATAAATTTATCTGTGCATGTTGCAACGGTTCTTGTTCAAATTACAACAAATGTGACGGAGGTTGTACTTTACCTCGTATAAAGAAAATTCACCAATTGGCTCATCTTCAGGCAGATAGATGCGTAGTTGCACTTATCCTATTCCCCTAAAAATCGGCAGTTGTTTCAAAATCATCCCTATGCTGACAATGTATACTACAAATAGTATAAAAAAAAGGGGGGGATATAATTACCTAAACAACTACCTTATTAGTTCGGCTGAACTCAATATATGGATTTAACAAATAACATACATCAGCCTTCTCTTACTGTGCTGGATTCAATAGTAAATACACATTACTATGTTTGTAAACATAGGCGCATTTTATTACTCGTATATATAGCCAAGATGAAATTCAAATTGGAAAAGTTAAAGTAGCATAATCGGTAATTGAACCGAACATTTAGGTGAGGGCTGCTGCACCTTACTTTTTCATGCAGCCGATGGAGCTGCCTATCTAACTTGACGAGAGCCAAGATTCTATACAAAAAACAGGCACGGTGCGTTGAGGAAATGCAGAAGTGGATAAGCGTATAGCTTACTTCCCTATGAGCAACTAAAGCCGCCATCTTAGGCAGCTTTTATTTATAATCAAGACGCTCGGCCTATTTAATCTAAAAGTACATAGTCCTTCAAAATGAAAATCATGAAATCGTTCATGTTCATGACAAAACTTGAATAACTTGAACTGACTTAACAACATAAAAAAATGAATACGTTATTAAGGCGTTTAAACCCATACTATATATTATCATTTTATAACCACTATTGCAATAAAGGATATCCAATCACGAATCTCACTTAAAATGCTCGCCCCATTTAATAATAGTGTTTCCCAAAACCCTAACATTATATAATACAGCTTAAACATTAAAAGGAACAAAACTATGTATAGCTTTTAAAACCAGCCTGTTAAATGGTAAAATATATCTAGATTAATCACACTTCAAAATAAAACAGAGGAATAACCATGAAACTATATACACTTAAACTCCCAGAATGTGAAGAAATTCACCATACCTTACAAACTTTAGAGAGAAATGTAATCATCCTAACTGAACAAGAGGCATTAGCAACTATACAAAAGCAGAACCATAATCAAATGCTCTTTATCTTACCTTTATATTATTCAAAAGAATCGATATATTTACTGAAAATCATCGAGCTTATCGACAAGTATGAAATACCAATATTATTTGTTTATAAACGCACCAAAAGAATGAAAGAGCCCTACGCACTTCCGAAAAAAACAATCTACGAGACCATTCAAATTCCCGCTGACCTAATAGAAGTAAAATTAAAATTAAAGTCTTTACAAAATATTTGCATACAATTATATACAGCAAAAGTAAAAGAGCAGGAGCTCGAAAGCATCCGCAACCGAATAAGAGCGGATTTAACTCTAGCTAAACATATCCAACAACTTGTCTTGCCTCCACCTATTTCAGAAACAGACATCGAAATTCAAGGGATTTTCCAACCATCTAGTGAGATATCTGGTGATTTATTCTTTTGGATGCATATAGACGAGGGAGAGTACGGACTTATTATGATTGACGTTTCCGGAAAAGGTGTGTATGCGGCTCTTATTAGTATGGCCATACGTTCCTTAATGCCTGGCTTAATCAAGCGCGTAAAAGATCCGTTTAAAATAACAAAAGAGTTACATGAACATATGGGAAGATTGTTTCAAAAGTTAGACGAGGAGACATATAAATCCACCTATTTCACTGCATTTATTGCATATATCAATACAAAGGAACGCCAATTTCAATATGTCAACAGCGGCCATCCACCAGCTATTATTTATTGTCCACATACAGAGAATACACACATATTAGCAACTAATTCTATTCCTATTGGACTGAATCCGCATTTAGACATCGAAAAACATTCATTTTATTACGAACCCGGCAGTCGTTTCATTGTCTATACGGACGGTTTAATCGAATCACCTAATCACCCAAATATTTTGCGTTTTGATACGCTTCAAAAGGAATTTAAAGAAAAGATTCATCAAGACACATCCACCCTCCTGCACGAAATGTTAGTTTCACGAATGAGGCACTCCGAAATCAATGATGATATTTGTTTAATCGCAGGTACCCTTTATTAGAAAATTTTCCTTCAATCCCTTTAAAAACCTCAAATAAAATAAAAATCGGTTTACCCATGCGAGTAAACCGGCTTTTGTTTATTTTTGCAATGCCTGAACGACTTCTTCTAAACGCATACCTCTTGACGCTTTTACAAGAATAAGATCATTAGCTTGCGTATGTCTTTTTAATTCTTCAATTAATTGCTGCTTATCTTGAAAAGAAAATACACGGTTCTCCTCAAATGTTTCACGCGCACCTATGGCAATATGTTCAGCAAGAGGGCCATAAGTAAATACTTCATCAATTTCATTTTTTGAAATATGTTGACCAATTTTCAAATGAAAATCCTGCTCTTGTAAACCTAATTCCAACATATCACCCAGCACAAGAATTTTCCGATCAAATCCGGACAGCCCTTCAATTAATTCAATCGCCGCTTTCATTGATGTAGGACTAGCGTTATAAGCATCATTAATTACCTTTTCTCCTTTAGCCCCTTCAACTATTTCCATTCGCATATTCGTTAATCGAACCGAAGCTAGCCCTTCTTCTATTTTTACTTGATCCACCTTCAATTCCTTAGCTGCTAACATAGCGGCTAAAGCATTCATCACATTATGATTCCCAAGAACCGGAATTTCGTAAGAACCGACTAATGCACCCGCGACCTTATAAGCTGTACTATCATTTCGTTGTTCAATTGAAGTTACATACAAATCATTCTCACTAGAACGACCGAAAGATTGGATACGCAAATCTTTATCTCGATTTTGGATTTGCTCTGACAACAAAGGTTCATCTCCGTAATAAATAAATGTTCCTTCATCAGCGAGACCCTCGATAATTTCTAGCTTTGCACGAGCAATTTCTTCTCTTGATCCTAAATCTAACAAATGAGATTCCCCAATATTTGTAATAATCGCAACATCAGGACGAGCTAGCTTCGAAAGAAACTCAATTTCCCCTCGATTACTCATTCCCATTTCTAAAATGGCTACTTCTGTATCCTCTGTCATCGACAAAATCGTTAGCGGTAATCCTAAATGATTATTAAAATTCCCACTTGTCTTATGTACCTTATAAGTCGTCGCTAAAAGAGCAGCGGTCATATCCTTTGTTGTCGTTTTTCCATTGCTTCCTGTAACGCCAATTACTTTCACATTCAACTGTCCACGATAAGCTCTTGCTAGTTCTTGTAATGCCACTTCTGTATCCTCCACGATAATAAGGGGGATATCCTTCGGTGGATTCGGGACATTTTGCTGCCATAAAGAAGCAGCAGCTCCTTGTTGAATTGCTTTCTCGACATACTTATGACCGTCGACTTGCTCTCCAAGCAGTGGAACAAACAAGTTATTCTGCTCTACTTTCCGGGAATCAATCGATACGCCAGCAACCTGAACAGACTCCCATTCCGCAATTACATTTAGGCCACCTACCATCTCATGAATCTGCTTTAACGTGCGATTTATCATATTTCTCGTTCCTCCTATAGGCTGTTTCATTATAAAACAAAGCAGAAGCCTATACATTCTAGCGCTTCTGCCTACATCCTACCTCATCTAATTAACAAATAAATAACAATAGTTATACTGTATATTTAATTTTTTGTTTCTCTTCATAACGTTCTTGCGCAAGTTGGACGAGCTTTTCAATTAAAACTGGATATTCCACCCCTGTATGCTTCCATAATAACGGGAACATACTAAATGGCGTAAAGCCAGGCATTGTATTTACTTCATTAATATAGAAGTCCCCTTCTTTTGTTAAGAAGAAATCAGCACGAACCAACCCTGAACAATCTAACGATTTAAACGCTGTAATGGCCATTTTAGATAATTCTGCGTACTGCTCTTCTGTCACATCACCCGGAATAACCATTGTCGACTTACCATCTGTATATTTTGCTGTATAATCATAGAAGTCTTTTCCTGAAATAATTTCTCCTGCAACCGAGCAAGCAGGATGATCATTTCCAAGCACACCAATTTCAATCTCGCGTGCTGTAACGCCTTCTTCGATAATAATTTTCCGGTCAAACTGAAACGCTTCTACGAATGCCTTCTCCAATTCCTCACGGTTAGAACACTTACTAATTCCAACACTTGAGCCTAAATTCGCCGGTTTTACGAAATTAGGATAGCCGAGTTCTGCTTCTACTTGGTTATAGACTTCTTCTCGATTCTCTTCCCATTCAGAACGAATTAACCATGTATACTTAACTTGCGGCAAGCCCGCTTGCGCAAAAATATTTTTCATAATAACTTTATCCATACCTGCCGATGACGCTAAAACACCATTACCTACATATGGTAAGTTTAATAATTCAAACATCCCTTGAACTGTACCATCTTCACCATTTGGTCCGTGCAATAGCGGAAATAAAACATCATAGCCATCTTCATTTGTTTCATTCGCCTTTTGCAAAGAAAGCGGAGCTACTTGACTTCCATTCGGAAATGCTAATTCCTCAACGTTTTCAACTGGTGCGGTCAATTGCGGCCCTTTCACCCAAGCCCCTTCTTTTGTTATGTAAATCGGATATATATCAAATTTCTCCAAATCAAGTGCTTTAATAACCGCCATTGCCGTTTGTAAGGAAACCTCATGTTCTGCAGATTTTCCACCATAAAGCAAGCCGAGTTTAGTTTTCATTTATGTGACCTCCATTATTCTTTTCACCATTATTTATTGTATCATTTCTCAACAAAAACGAACAAAGTTTTATTAAATAGAGTGCGTTACATAAATTTGTTAATTATTACTATTGTGTAACATACATATTTATCGAATGACATTCATTGCATTCTATGTCGCCACACAACTAATTATATGTGAAACTTCATTCGGCAACGAAATTTATCCTACACTAAAAGAACACTAAGCCCCCGCTGATGAAAGCTTCACTTTATCATTTATTTAATACAATCGACCATTCCTTCGTTTTCCATAAAAAAGTAATATAAGCGTCGGGTTCTTGCTTCTGCAGCTCATAGTAATAATCCAGCATGTCATCCATATTCATGAAATCCCCTACTACCCATATTGGAATCTCCATTTTCACTCTCGTTTCAATAGCATGTTTAAGAGAAAAAACAACTCCTTCGGAGAGCACGGCAGACAACTTCTCAAGCACTTCCACTGGTATAATAGGTAAATCTCGTTTTTTCCTCAAACCAAACCACGTTCTATCTGTTTTTAATCCTTCAAGCTTTAAAGAAATAAGACTGCCTAACATTTTATAATACATAGGTAATGAACGATAATAAATTTTACTAAACCATCCATCGTCCTGCGATAAGTAAACAAACTGATTATGTAATTTGGAAAAGAACGGCTGTTTTAAATGATGCTTCATATGCCCAAGATAGAGCAGCTCAGCCAACTCCATTCCGCTCAATTCATCTAAACTATCCTCTTCTTGAAAATCAATCCAACAAAACTCACCATACGCTCTCACATCTTGTTTAATAAATTTCGCTACACCTTCACTCGGTACATAATCTAAAGCAACATTTAAATTAAATTGTGTATCACCATAATCATGTTTTAACAACAAAAGATGTTGCAATGGCTTTTCCAAAGAATTAACAAACTCCCAAAAACTCATCCCATTTGAAATCACAAAACGTTCAGAAGCTTGCACATGCATATATAAGATTTCTCTAATCTCATGCTTCATAACCCACTTCCCTCCGACCTTTCCGTGGAATTAGAGCGCTCATTTTATCAATTTTCTTACTTCTTCACAATCGCACGATATTCCGTTAACCTTGTACATTCATTTAAAGTCATACTATCATACCACTAAAGTGGAATAAACCCTTGAAAACAGAACAAAGTTCATTCCATCCGGAAAACATCACTATATAATGGTTAAAATAAGAGACTATAAGAGTATTTTATACATAAACAATGTAAAATTAGACACTAAAACATAGTGACAATTTGCTCATTCGCAAAAAGAAACACCATTCCAAAAGATAGGACGGTGTTTTTTTAGAATTTCTTAATCTCTCCAGGCATTTATACCACCACTAACATTCTCAATTTGTTCGAAACCTAATTTTTTAAGTGTTTTTGCCGCACTTATACTTCTCATTCCACTATGACAAATGATAACTACCGGCTTCTTTCTATCCAACTCATTCACTCTTTGCTTTAACAAGTGAAGGGGGATGTTGTTAAATTGCGGTATATGACGGTCGTTATATTCAACTTCAGACCGAACGTCAATATACTGTTTCCTTACCTTTAACGATAAATCATTCGCTAAATCTTCTGTTGTAATACTCTTAACCCCTTTTGCTGGTAAAACTTTAGACAAAGCAAAGACGGCTATTGTTAAAAACATGAGCAACGTTACCCAAGACATCTATTCTCCCCCGTTATATACCGACTTATGTATGTATATTTTTATCTTAGTAACCTTCCTTCTTTTTTGTCAAACAAGTCTTCTCTGTAAAGATATAGCTATAAAAAAACCCAGAGCAGCTTCACCGCTCTGGATTTTATATCATTATGACGCTTGCTTCACTTGTTCATCTGCTGCTGCAGGGTTAAATTGCCCTTCCCATTTAGAAATAACAATTGCTGCTAACGAATTTCCGATTACGTTTACAACTGTACGTCCCATATCTAGAATACGGTCAATACCCGCAATAAACGCTAAACCTTCAACTGGGATTCCAACAGTTCCAAGTGTCGCTAATAATACAACAAATGATACGCCTGGAACTCCAGCAATCCCTTTCGATGTAACCATTAACACAAGCATTAATGTAACTTGATCCATAATACTCATATCAATACCGTACATTTGCGCAATAAAGATTGCTGCTAACGCTTGATATAACGTCGACCCATCAAGGTTAAAGGAGTAACCTGTCGGGATAACGAAAGAAGCGATATGTTTTGGACATCCTGTTTTTTCCATTTTGTCCATTATCTTAGGAAGAACGGCTTCAGAGCTTGCTGTTGAGAACGCTAAGATTAATTCTTCTTTTAAGATTTTAATCAGTTTAAAAATACTAAAGCCAGCTAATTTTGCGATAAGCCCTAATACAACTAGAACAAAGAAAATCATCGTTCCATATACAGAAAGAGCTAACTTCCCTAATGGAATCAGGGAGGCCAAACCAAACTTAGACACTGTTACCCCAATTAATGCAAATACACCGAATGGAGCAAATTTCATAATCATATTCGTAACATAGAACATCGCCTCTGCTACTCCGTTGAAGAATTGCAGAACCGGCTTTCCTTTATCTCCAATAGCTGCAATTCCAAGCCCTAGCATAAGCGAGAAGAAAATAATTGCAAGCATATCACCATTTACAATAGCTGCAATTGGATTAGTTGGGACAATATTAACGATTGTCTCAATAAAACCCGCTTCTTCCTTATGCTCTGCTGTATCTACATAACTCGAAATATCAGTTTGTTCTAATTTATCCATATTAACACCAGCACCAGGCTGAAGAACATTCGCTGCTATAATTCCAACGATAATCGCAATCGTGGTAACGATTTCAAAGTAAAGAATCGCTTTACCACCAATTTTACCTACAGCTTTCAAATCACCGACACCTGCAACAGCAACAACAATACTTGCCACAACAATCGGTATAACAATCATTTTAATCAGACGTAGAAAGATATCTCCAATTGGCTGCAAATATTCTTGAGCAGTTGTATTACCATAAAAAATAGCCCCTACAACCACACCGATCAGTAAACCAATGAAAATCTGACTAGCTAAACTTAATTTGAATTTTTTCATACATCCCTCACCTTTCATAATAGTTTTTACAAAAAACAGTGTTTCGGTAAAGGAAACAAGATTGTTGATAAAAAGAAAACGTTTTCTGCAGCTGGAACCGTTTTCTTTTGACCAAAAAAAGACACAAGCGGTGTCTTTATCATAAAGATTCACATATTGTTTCCTTTAAGTCGCTTACGAGGTTAGCTGTCGGGTTAGGATTTGGAAACAAATTGCCCTTTCATTTCTGAATTCACCCCTAGCAGAAAGTTCTGCAAATTTGGGTCCCCCGCTCTAAAAAAGATTCAGCGAAATAACTTTCCCACTTGAAATATTATATTAAAATCGCTAATCTGTAAATATTTTTTATATCTTTTTCTTTATTTTTTCTGGATAAAGACTATTTTATTCTGGATTTAACCGCTTTCTATCTACATTATTTATTTTTGAATTATTTTTAAAAATGCTACCGTAAATTATCTGAAAATAATAACTTTTCTAAATTATCCCTCTGTTTAAAACCAAAAAAGGCCTTCATATAGAAGACCTTTCAGTAAATAGAGACTATTTCTCCAACAACCCAACTAAGAAATAACGCCATTTCTCACGAGTTGTGAACGTATTATAAATATCTGAATCAAAAACAACTTTTTCTGCTTGAATAGGAGTAATAAACGTTGAATGATTTTTCGGAATCACTCTTGGTGTAATAAGAACCGTCTCTCCTTCTGCTGGACCAGAAGCAATCTCAAACTTTTGATTCGCTCTTAATCCCGCTGTAACATATTGTTTATTCACATATCCATTGTTTGTTAACTTAAATACATAGAGGTTGTCCTTTCCATACACCGTTTTCTCCGGAATCGTCGGAACATCTACCGCTTCATTTGTAACGACCGTTACATCTACCTTTGAACCGAGGGCTAGCGGCGGGGATACCCCTTCTTCATCTGACTCTATTACGACTTGAAATGGAAACATTGATTTTTGATTAAGAGAAGGTTCTGACACTGGATAGTTTTCCACGCGTCCAACCGTACCATTGATTCCTTTCTCTAAACGAGGAGATGTAATTTTAACCGGCATCCCAACTGTTGTTTTGTGTAACTGCGACTCAGAAAGAACGCCTTTTACAGCTTGCTGAGTAGAGGCAATAGTCACCACCGGATTGTTAAGTGATTGATTGATCTGTTTCACAACGCCATCCACTTCTGCATCAATCGTAAGCGGCCCACTGAGTTCATTCATCGCTGTTAATTGTGAATCTAGCCTTGTTTTTCTCTCTTCTAATTTACTCTTCTCTAGCTCTTGTTTATAAATTTCTTGTTCAAGTGTGCTAATAATTAAATCGGAAGAAGCATCATGATCCAAACTTACACCGTCTTGCACAATTTCCGAAACCGTTGAAGCAGTAGGAACTTGCGCTTTGTAATCCGTTAATTTCTTAATATATGCCTCAATTTCCGTTATCGCACCAGTTATCTCGGTAATTTCCCGCTCAACTTCCCCTTTATTTTTCTCTAAATCCTTTACTTCATATTCGAATAAAGGTGTACCCGCCGTTACTTCTTCCCCTTCTTTCACAAGAAATCGTTGAAACTCTTTACCCGATTCATCAAAGTACACTTCATATTCCTCAGCAGGGATTGTAACCCCCTTCGTCTCAAACGTTTCCGTTACGGTTGCGGCCTTAACTTTTGTCCAATCTTCCACAAAAATCGAACGCGATACTTTACTGTCCTCTTTTGTAATTAAATAGAGGTTCGTTGCCAGTAACGCACCTGAAACTACTACAGCTGAAAGTACTTTCCATCGTTTCATCTTTCTTCATCCCCTCAAACAAATACGCCCACTTTTACATAGGCCAACAATGCATTCAAAAGCCAAATTACTATATAGCTTAGAACAATAACCGCCAGCAAGGCATATGTATTTCGCTCCGTCATTTTTTTCAGATAATAATACTGTATGGCAATCACCAGCACTTGAAAAATTGTAATTTCACTAAACAAATGAATAACATATTCTTGTGAAACTAGATACTGACTGATTACTCCTAAAGAGAAAGGATTTGCATCATGATTGATATCCATATAAACAAAAAAAGGAAGAAGAAGTACTTTTTCTAACAATTGCACAATAAATATAATCATTTGGACAATTAAAATTTTTAAATACGCAATATCTGTTAAAGCCCATACAAATAGAGCAATGAGAAACAAATAAATTGTTGGATAAAGAAGTCCTGCTACAGCATTTCCTGCTAGAATAAGCAGCTTGCCCATTTCAAATTCACTTTCACCTAACCCAACGAGCTCTCTTGAAAACGATTCTGAGCCAATTCCAAGAAATCCATATAAGCAAAAAAGAAGAAAACTAGTGGCATATAGAACTACAATATTTCTTCCGATATGTGTCACCGCTTCTGCATTTTGCAACTTATATCGACTTCGTTCTAGCGTAAACAAACCTTTCAGTAATCTTACCTGGTAAATCATTATATGTTCCCCCATGCGTTTGGAATATTCTTCTCTATTCTACTTCAACTTTCATCCAAAGGGCAGAATAAATCATTAAAAACTCTCTCCTTTCAGCTATAACAAATGCTACATTCACTATATCACCCTACAATATTAGACCCTAACCTGTAATATATGATCAGAAGAGTTTAATTGTAACAATCGTACAACCAATAAATTATTGGATGACCAGGTAAAAGACATTTCCTTAGCTTTAGCAATTCACTATTATTCCTGTTAAAATAAAATAAATACTTTTTTGTTTTATCCCACACTTAACGGGCAGTAAGACCCCCACCCCAAGCTTATGGGAAAACAAAGAAAATAG
>NZ_JBALMU010000113.1:0-7476 GCF_036962285.1 Bacillus sp. JJ634 | reverse complement strand
ATTGCATCCTGAGCAAGATGTTCCTTACGTTTTAGATACGATTAAACTATTAACAACGGAGCAGTTATCGGTTCCTTTAATCGGTTTTTCTGGTGCTCCTTTTACCATTGCTTCTTACATGATTGAAGGCGGCCCATCGAAAAACTACAATAAAACAAAAGCGTTCATGTATGCAGAACCTAAAGCTTGGTTCGCATTGATGGATAAATTAGCTGATACGATTATCGTATATGTGAAGGCTCAAATTCAAGCAGGCGCAAAAGCTGTGCAAATTTTTGACTCTTGGGTAGGGGCACTAAATGTAGCGGATTACCGCGTATTTATTAAACCTGTGATGGAGCGAATTTTCTCCTCTTTACGAGAAGAAAATGTCCCGTTAATTATGTTTGGAGTCGGTGCGAGTCATCTAGCACTAGAGTGGAATGATTTACCTCTTGATGTAGTCGGCTTAGATTGGCGTTTACCAATCTCACAAGCAAGAAACATGGGGATACACAAAACTGTACAAGGAAACTTAGATCCAGCTATTCTATTAGCTCCTTGGGAAGTCATTGAGGAGCGGGCAAAAGCAATCCTTGATGAAGGGATGGCACAAGACGGATACATCTTTAATCTTGGACACGGTGTGTTCCCTTCTGTGAATCCGGATGTTTTAAAACGATTAACGAATTTTATCCATGAATATTCTGCTAGTCAAAAATAAATAATGGAATGTAGATGAAGCTAAAGAGGTGACATGTGTGGCAAGGAAGAAAATGGGGATTTTAGTTATGGCCTATGGAACACCGAATAAAGAAGAGGATATTGAAAGATATTATACACATATTAGACATGGCAGAAGACCATCGGATGAATTACTAGAAGATTTAAAAGGAAGATATAAAGCGATTGGCGGTTTGTCTCCGCTTGCACGTATTACAGAAGGGCAAGCAAAAGGGCTTGAAAAACGCTTAAATGAGATTCAAGAGGAGATTGAATTTAAAGCGTATTTAGGCTTGAAACATATCGAGCCGTTTGTCGAAGACGCAGTGAAACAAATGGCAGATGATGGAATTACAGAAGCCGTAAGTATTGTATTAGCACCGCATTTTTCAACGTTTAGTGTCAAATCTTATAATGGACGTGCTCAAGATGAAGCAGCAAAGTACGGTCTAAAAATTACTTCTGTTGAAAGCTGGTATGACGAGCCGAAATTTATTCAGTTTTGGGTGGATGAGCTAAATGATGTCATTAATCGCATGACGGCAGAAGAACGTGACAATTATGCATTAATTGTTTCTGCTCATAGCTTACCAGAAAAGATTATACAATTGGGAGACCCGTATCCGAAGCAGCTAGAAGGAACCGCTCAACTGATTGCTGACGGTGCAGGCGTTTCAAATTATGCAGTCGGCTGGCAAAGCGCTGGACAAACACCGGAACCTTGGCTTGGCCCGGATGTTCAAGATTTAACGAGAGATTTATATGAGGAAAAAGGATATAAAGCGTTTATCTATATCCCAGTTGGATTTGTATCGACGCATTTAGAAGTTCTCTATGATAATGATTATGAATGTAAAGTCGTAACAGATGAAATTGGGGCGAGCTATTATAGACCTGCTATGCCGGATGTGCAGCCAGCGTTTATTGATGCTTTAGCAACAATTGTGTTAAATAAATTACAAGGATAAAAAAGGAATGACTGTCCAATATATTGTGGGATGGTCATTCTTTTTTTGAGGATAAAGTCTTTGATGTGTTTTTGTTGTCTGGTTTTAGCGTCTTGTGCTTTTTTAGGGTGTTGATGTTAGAGAAGATTGCAAACGATTTTTGGCTCATTTCGTGTGAGACCGCGGTCTCACACGCCTTTCAGCTCCGCTGAAAGGTGGCTCTGGATTCATGAAACGCTTGGAGAAAGCTAGCTTTCTCCCACGTTTCATGAACCCAGAGCTAAAATGAGCCAAAAATCAGTAGTACTTTATCAAGTCTTTTGAAAAGTGCTTGCTATGAAAAATAAAATTTGTTACTATCATAAAGAACCGAATGACCAATTTTGAAAAATGGTCAGTGAGAGGTGAGACATGTCTATTGATCGTAAACAACTCATTTTAGAAGCGGCTACGAAGTCTTTTTCGTTGTTCGGATATAAGGCGACTACAATGGATCAAGTGGCAAAAATTGCGAATGTTGGAAAAGGGACAATTTATACTTTTTATGCGAATAAAGAGCAGTTATTTAAAGAGATTGTACTGCAGATGATTGAGGAAATGAAGCAGGAGGCGGAACAAGCCATCCAGCCTGAATTAAGCTTCAAAGAGAATTTACATCGAGCTGTATATCGCATTCTTGAATTTAGAAAAGAGCATCAATTATCGCTTAAATTAGTTCAAGAAGAAAAGGAAATGGGAACACCAGCTGTTCAAGAGATGCTCAATGAAGTGGAGCTTGCTATCGTTTCGTATTTGAAGGAAAAAATTTCGATAGCGATAGAGAAAGCGTATATACGCCCATGTGACCCTGAAATCACCGCTTTTTTAATGTTCAAGCTGTATTTAGCGTTTATTTCTGATTGGGAACGAAATCATAAGCCTCTTGAAAAAAAAGAAATAGCTGAACTATTTGAGTTATATTTATTTACTGGATTGTCGATTGCTCCATGATAATCCATATTTTTTTGCAACATTATGACCAATTGAACGAAATGGTCAATTGTGTTTAGGAGGGAATACTTTGAAACCGAGTTTATTAAAACAGCAAGTAGTCGAACTGTTTAAAAATAAAAAAATGCTCGTCTCGATTATTGCTATTTTGTTTATTCCAATTTTATATAGCGGGACGTTTTTATGGGCCTTTTGGGATCCATACAGTCATTTAGAAGATTTACCTGTAGCGATTGTGAATAACGATAAAGGGGCTGAAATGGAAGGAGAAAAGTTGCAGCTCGGAGACGAATTTGTTGATAAGTTAAAGGAAAGCAAAGATTTTGATTTTCAGTTTGTGAATCGAGAAACCGGTTATAGAAACTTAGAAGATCAAAAATATTACTTATTAGTCGAAATTCCCGAGAACTTTTCAGAAAATGCAACAACATTGATGGATGAAGATCCGCAAAAGTTACAGTTAAAGTACGTGCCGAATGAGAGCTTTAACTTTTTATCAGCTCAAATTGGCGAGACAGCGGTTGCTAAAATTCAAAAGGCGCTATCAGAAAAAGTAACAGAGACTTATGCCGAAACGATGTTTGATATTATGACGAAACTGGCCGATGGATATGAGTCTACAGACGAAGCAGCTGGAAAATTGAAAGATGGCATTATGGATCTTGATGAAGGAGCAAAAACACTAGAAGAGAAATTAACCTTATTAGCTGAAAAGCAGGTCGAGTTTACGGGCGGTACGAAGAAAGTGCATGATGGGACTGTTGAGCTGCAAAAAGGAGCAGCAGCACTTGCAGATGGTTTAGGTCAGTTAGCCAATGCTCAAAATCAGTTGATTGAAGGAGCTCAAAAAGCAGAAGAGGGAGCAGGAAGCCTTCAAGCTGGAATCGACCAAGCTCATACTGGCATAGGTACAGTTGAAGAGAAAATGAACGAAGTTGTATCAGGAACGACTCAAATTCATCAGGGCAGCAAACAATTGGAGGACTCGTTACAAAAATTTCAAACAGGAGCGAACAGTGCAGCTCAAGGGGCAAAGGAATTGCAAGAAGGAGTTGCTGTACTGCAATCACAATTAGAGCCTGTTATGCCCGCGTTGCCTGAAGAACAACAAGCTGCTTTGAAGCAAGCACTCGCACAGTTGTCAGCCGGAGCAACAAAACTTGGAGAAGGCAATGAAACATTAGCTAGCTCTGCAGGCCAAATAGAGTCGGGAGCATCCACGTTATCTGAGAAAATCGCAGCACTAAATAACGGACAAAAAGCGCTTCAAACAGGGATTTCTGAACTGAGCGACGGGACAGAGCAGTTGAAAAACGGTGCCGCTCAATTAACAGAAGGGCAAACTCAATTACGGGTGGGCTTAGTGACGTTTGGTGAGAAGCTATCCGAAGCATCAGCCGGCAGTCAAAATCTTGCTAAAGGTTCGACAACACTTGTTGATGGGGTCAATCAGTTACAAACAGGTTCAACAGCATTAGCAGATGGATCTAGTCAACTAGCAGAAGGTTCTAGTCAAATCGTGAATGGAACTAATAAGTTAGCAGAAGGTTCTACAGAATTTAAAGATGAAATCAATGAAGCAGCAACAGAGGCATCCGAGATTCAGGCAAACGACAAAACGTATAATATGGTCGCAGAGCCAGTAACTGTTGAAAAAGAAAGCATAAATAAAGTTCCAAACTACGGAACAGGTATTGCTCCTTATTTCTTATCGTTAGGATTGTTTGTTGGAGCGCTAATACTTTCTATTGTATTTCCATATAAAGATCCAGTTGATATTCCGCGCAGCGGGTTTAGCTGGTTTACTAGTAAACTAAGTGTTATCACGGTTATTGGAACAATCCAAGCTTTAATCGCTTCAGGAGTCACATTATGGGTATTAGATATGGATGTTCAAAGTGTACCATTGTTTATTCTATATTCTATTTTAACAAGCTTAGTCTTTATTACATTGGTTCAATTATTAGTGACAACATTAGGAGACCCAGGCCGTTTTATAGCGATTCTCATCTTAATTTTACAATTAACAACAAGTGCGGGAACATTTCCGATTGAATTAGTTCCGCAGCCACTACAAGATTTCAATGGCTTGCTGCCAATGGCATATACCGTTCGAGGCTATAAAGAAGTCATTTCTAGTGGGAACTTTAGTTTAATGTGGCAAAATGGATATGTGCTTATCGGCTTTATGGTAAGCTTTATGGTGTTAACATTGTTGTATTTTGTGATTAGCCATAAAAAGAAATATTCCGGTGTTAATGAATTAGCAGAAGAATAAGAAGAGCGGAACTAGCCCGTTTAGATTAGATAGAAAATAAGAAGAGTCACCAAAAGATCGTTTGTTGTCTTTTGGTGACTTTTATTTTGTTATAGAACATTGTTAATGTTTGGCTCCTGCTCGTGTAAAGCCTTATTCTTACACACCTTGTAGCAAAGCCAATAAATAAAAAAAACGATTCCCATTAAAAAGAATCGTCTTACAATTTGGGGATAGGACCAGTGATGAACTAGCCCTTATATAGAAGCATCTACTTTAAAAAAGTGGATGATGGAACCAATTTTAAAAAAGTTATTTTGTAGACAAGCAATGGTCACATTTGTTTCCGTAACATTCATGTTGTTCTTCGATCTTTTTTCCACATTCTACGCATTGCTTTGGTGGTAGGTTTTTGAAGAATTCAACGCTACTTTTAATCATGAAATCCATCCTCCTGTTCAACTTATCGGTTATCTGTGACTTAATTGTATTATAACAGTTTTATTGTGTCAATACATGTTTTATAACATTCTTGAAAAGATGCAAAACATAAGCAAATAGTTTATATTTGTGGTAGGCTTCGTTACTCAATATTTTTTCATAAAATAATGGGTAGTTCATTGCTTCTGAAGCCGCAGTTTCAGCTCAAATCATCAACAGTCAAAAGTACCTCCATTGATAGAAGTTTCACTTTATTGTCCATTGAATATGGACTAAATGCAGAAGCGATAAAAGGAGTGACAATAAGCATGAAGATTACCGTTATTGGTTTTTGGGGTGGATACCCAGCGAAAAATGAAGCAAGTTCAGGATACTTATTGGAATATGAGGATTATCGCGTATTGCTTGATTGTGGCAGCGGTGTGTTAGCTCAATTGCAAAACCATTTGAAACCAGAAGAATTAGATGCGGTTGTGTTAAGTCATTATCACCCAGATCATGTTGCGGATATTGGGGTATTACAGCATGCGCTCTTAATTCAACAAATGCTGGGCAGTAAGCAGAAAACACTTCCAATCTATGGACATTCTTTAGATCAGATTGAATTTAATAAACTTTCATATAAAAACATTACAAAGGGAATTGCTTATTCAACTGAAAAGCCCGTACAAATCGGCCCCTTTACGTTTCGATTTATGAAAACGAATCACCCGGCTCCATGCTTTGCGATGAGAATTGAAGCAGGAGGAGACACGCTCGTATATACGGGAGATACTACATATATGGATGAATTGGCGGAATTTGCAAGCGAGGCTAACGTATTGTTGTGCGAGAGTAACTTTTACAGCGATACAAATACAGACGCTTCGAAAGCAGGGCATATGACAGCGCGAGAAGCAGGAATGATTGCGGAGAAGGCGAATGTACAGCTCTTAATTTTAACTCATTTACCGCATTACGGAGATCACCAGCAGTTAAAGAAAGAAGCCGGTGAAGTATTTATGCGTGAAATTGCACTGGCGAAAAGCTGCTTAGAGTTTCAGCTTTGACGAATGAAAAAAAGGAGGAGCAAGGATGCTTTTTATTGACAACAAAGGAATCACCGACCCACGAATTAACTTGGCGATTGAGGAATACGCGTTAAAACATTTAGATATTAATGAATCGTACTTATTATTTTATATTAATAAAAATGCGATTATTATCGGAAAGAATCAAAATACGGTTGAAGAGATTAATCAGGACTATGTAGATGAGCAGGGCATTACGGTTGTTCGCCGTCTTTCCGGTGGTGGAGCTGTTTATCACGATTTAGGGAACCTGAATTTTAGCTTTATTACGAAAGATGATGGAGATAGCTTTCATAATTTTAAAAAATTCACTGAACCTGTTGTGAAAGCGCTTGGCAAGCTGGGCGTTCAAGCCGAGCTAAGCGGGCGTAACGATATTATGGCAGAAGGGAAGAAGATTTCCGGCAATGCGATGTTTGCGACAAGAGGACGGATGTTCAGCCACGGTACGTTATTGTTTAATTCTGAAATGGAGCATATCGTATCGGCATTGAAGGTAAAGAAAGATAAAATCGAATCCAAAGGCATTAAGTCTATTAGAAGCCGTGTCGGCAATATTGCAGATTTCTTAAAAGAACCAATGACAATTGAAGAATTTCGCAGCTTCTTATTAAAAAATATTTTTGAAGAAACTGAGGAAATTCCAGAATACGTGTTAACGGAAGAGGATTGGAAGGAGATTCATAAAATTTCGGAAAAACGATATCAGCAATGGGATTGGAATTATGGTCGATCTCCAAAGTTTAATTTACAGCATTCTCATCGTTTTCCAGTTGGTTCGATTGATATAAGACTAGAAGTGAATAAAGGGATAATTGAAAACTGTAAAATTTATGGTGATTTCTTTGGTGTAGGAGAAGTAACAGACATTGAACAGAAATTAACGGGCGTTCGTTATGAAAAACAAGCCATTGATATGGTATTAGAAGAGGTCGATGTACAACATTATTTTGGCAATGTAACAAAAGAAGATATATTGAAATTGATTTTTTAATTGGAAAATCCGTCCTAGCTTAGTTAGGGCGTTTTTTTGTGTGTAGAGGTTCTGTTAAATAATGTTGTTGATTTT